>NZ_JARVCN010000493.1:0-18204 GCF_038442745.1 Crocosphaera sp. Alani8 | reverse complement strand
ACTGGTTTGCTCATTGCTGTTACTGTACCTCATAACTGTGGGAAATGCTATAGCTCTTCCTAAGACAGTATTGGTTTTGAGATTAAAGATAAATCCAGAATTACTATATCTTGCTTCTACTTCATCTAATCGATAATTTTTTGTATAAGATTGGATACTAATAATCGGTTTATCTCCTTCCCTCCCAGGAACTCTAATTTTTAGGGTATCAGGATAATTAGTGAGATTGGTGGTAGAAAAAGCAATTAATTCAAAATTATTACTAACATCTCGACGGTCTTTAATTCCTTCACAACGGTTATTATCTCGACGAATATAACTAATATCTGTTGGTCTCCCTGTAGGACAAGCATTAGCAGTTAAACCTGTCATATTTAAAAGATAAACACTGATGAAGAAGGGGAATAAATTGGATAAAAGTAATTTTTTCTTTTTCATAATCATTTAAGAGTATTAATAACAGTTTTCATTTGTATAGATTAAAAAGTTTTTAGCTTTGAGGCAGAAGGCAGGGGGCAGAAGTTAGATGCTTAGATTCCCTACTAAATTGAAAATCGCTATAAAGTTAGATAGTTCCGTAGGTTCAACACTTCGACTCCTCTCAGCGTTCAATTCTACAATATAAATAAACATCTATAGTCTAAGTTGATGGAAAGGGTGTTATGAATTGTCATTTGTTAATGATAGTTGATCTAATAAATTTCGCCCAGTCTCCCCATAAAAATCTTAACTCCTAATTCCTAATTCCGAACTCCTTTCAATATTCCCCATTCCTCTAATTTTTCTATGACAATATTAATGGGATAAGCTAAACCTAAATCTCCAGTTGAACGGGCATTCTCTAAGAAAATTTGGTTGTCTCCATCATTAATAGCAACAATATCATTCTGAAGTCTAATCCCCACCATCATAGCAATAACTTCCCCGGCTGGATTGAGAACTGGACCACCAGAGTTACCGTCAGCAACCAAAGCATCTAAAGGAATAAATTGGTTATTGGGATTATAGTTCATCACTTCTCCTGTAGCTGTTGACCAAGGACTTTTGATGTTATATGGATGACCAATAATAGTAATTTCTAAGTTTCGTTGTATCCAACCTGACTTAATGGTTAAAGGTTCAATATCATCAGGAATTCCTGTAACTTTTACAACCGCTAAATCCAAGTCTTCTCGACTGTCCGTTATCTGCTCAATTGTAGCTTCGTAACGAGGTCTTTCAGCATCATCAAGGGTGCTAAAAAATTCAATTTCAATGGTGTCACTGGGACGTTTACTTTTATTGTCGCTGATAACATGACGATTAGTGACGATTAAGACTGTATTTTCTTGTCTTTGAATCACCCAACCTGTACCAATACTAGCCCCCTCGGAGGTAGTGGCAATAATTCTCGCAGTGGAACGTAATTTTTTAACTAGGGGTTCTTGGTTTTCCGTGGGGAGATAGTCTCGATCATCAATATCAGGAGGAGGGGGATTATTCTTGATAGCTAGGAGACGTTCGGCTTCTTTGAGGTTATTTTGAACTAAAGCATGGTTAGGGTCAAGTTCTATGGATTTTTTATAGGCAGCAATGGCTTCTTCTAATTTCCCTTGCTCATCTAGGGCTAAACCCATGTTATAGTAAGCATTAGCATAGTTAGGGTCAAGTTCTATGGCTTTTTTATAGGCGGTGATGGCTTCATCATATTTCCCTTGCTCATCTAGGGCAACACCCATGTTATTGTAAGCCAAAGCATCGTTAGGGTTAATTTCTAGAGCTTTTTTATAGGCGGCGATCGCTTCATCTAATTTCCCTTGCTTTCTTAGGGCAATACCCATGTTGTAATAAGCGAAAGAATCGTTAGGGTCAATTTCTATGACTTTTCTATAGGCGGCGATCGCTTCATCTAATTTCCCCTGCTCAGATAGGGCAATACCCATGTTGCCGTAAGCACCAGCATAGTTAGGGTTAATTTCTAGAGCTTTTTTATAGGCAGCGATGGCTTCATCTAATTTCTCTTGCTCAGATAGGGTATTACCCATGTTGTTGTAAGCTTGAGCATAGTTAGGGTTAATTTCTAGAGCTTTTTTATAGGCAGCGATGGCTTCATCTAATTTCTCTTGCTCAGATAGGGTATTACCCATGTTGTTGTAAGCTTGAGCATAGTTAGGGTTAATTTCTAGAGCTTTTTTATAGGCAGTGATAGCTTCATCTAATTTCCCCTGATCATCTAAGGCATTACCCATGTTGTAATAAGCTAAAGAATCGTTAGGGTTAATTTCTAGGGCTTTTTTATAGGCAGCGATCGCTTCATCTAATTTATTTTGTCTAGCAAGAATAAAACCTATCAAAAAATGAGGATAACTATACTCTCCATTGATTTT
Source organism: Crocosphaera sp. Alani8 (assembly GCF_038442745.1). Lineage (NCBI taxonomy): Bacteria > Bacillati > Cyanobacteriota > Cyanophyceae > Chroococcales > Aphanothecaceae > Crocosphaera > Crocosphaera sp. Alani8. Next base: position 15,838 of record NZ_JARVCN010000493.1, on the reverse strand, counting down.
AATTGCCTGACGACAAGCTGAGAGGGCTTCCTCTAATTGATCTAAATCATCCAAAACATTGCATAATTTAGCGTAAGCTACTGCATTATCCCCATCAATGGTGATAACTTGTCGAAAAATCCTTTCTGCTTCCCTGTATTTACCCTCACTATAGGCTTGTTCACCTTGTTGAAATAACTGTTCAACGGTTTGTGTCATCCCCACATAGGGAGTTGCCACAAAGGAGACTGTTAGGACAATGAGGTAGAGAGTACGTATTATAGTTTTCATTTACATAGAATAGAAACTTTCTAGCTTTGAGGCAGGAGGCAGGAGGCAGGAGGCAGTAGGTAATATTCTGCCAAAAATTAAGCCTTTTTGCCTTTCAACTCCTATCTGCTTTTAACTTTTGAATAGTAGAAACTAAAATACCTTGCATACTATCAACCTCTTCTAAAATAGGGGCAAATAATTGAGGTAGTGTTAGTTTTACCTCTTTCGCTATAATCAGCTGCGTATCTAGTTCTCTTAACGAGCCTAGTGCTATATGAAGAAACTGAACATATTCCTTTTGAGTTCTTCTTCCATAACCTTCCGCAATATTGGAAGGGACAGACACAGAAGCACGTCTAATCTGGCTTGTAAGTCCATATAGCTCAGATTTTGGAAATTTTTCAGTCAATTTATAACAGTTAATAGAAAGTTGAATCCCACGTTTCCAGATAAATTGTTCTCTGTAACTCATCGATAGATAGAAGTTTGAAGGCAGAAGTTTGAAGTAATACCTATTATATGACTTGTTCTTTGCCTCCTGCCTCCTGCCTCCTGCCTCCTGCCCCCTGCCCCCTGCCTCCTGCCTCCTGCCTCCTGCCCCCTGCCTCCTGCCTCCTGCCCCCTGCCCCCTGCCTCCTGCCCCCTGCCTCCTGCCCCCTGCCCCCTGCCTCCTGCCCCCTGCCCCCTGCCTCCTGCCTCCTGCCTCCTGCCCAATGGTAAAATAGACTAGAAATAATAGGAGTACAACGAGTGGCCGTTAAAATTGGTTTACTGGGTTTGGGAACAGTGGGAACGGGATCTGCACAAATTTTGCTCGATTCTATAGGTAGAAATCCCCTCTTAGAAGAAATTACTATCACAAAAGTAGGAGTGCGATCGCTGGATAAACCCCGTCAGGTAAAGTTAGGGGCAGGGGTGATCACCACGGACTTAGAAAGCATTGTCAACGATCCAGAAATTGCGATCGTTGTGGAATTATTGGGGGGACTAGAACCGGCGCGATCGCTGATTTTACAAGCCATTGCCAACAAAAAGCACGTGGTTACAGCAAATAAAGCGGTGATTGCTCGTTATGGTGACGAAATCTACGAAGCAGCCAACAAAGCCGGAGTTTATGTTCTCTTAGAGGCTGCGGTGGGGGGTGGTATTCCCATCATTAAACCCCTAAAACAGTCTTTAGGTGCAAATCGTATCGCCAGTATTATTGGTATTGTCAACGGCACCACCAACTACATTTTGACCAAAATGACCTCGGATGGGGTAGATTTTGGCGAAGTTTTAGCGGAAGCGCAAAAATTAGGCTACGCTGAAGCTGATCCCACTGCGGATGTGGATGGGTTAGACGCGGCGGATAAAATCGCTATTTTAGCGTCTTTGGGGTTCGCTGGAAGGGTTAAACGAGAAGATATCTATTGTGAGGGTATTCGTGGAGTTAGTGCAACGGACATTACCTACGCCGATCAATTGGGTTTTGTGATCAAATTACTAGCTATTGCTCAAGGAACAGAGGGTGAAAACTCTCAACAATTACAATTAAGGGTTCATCCCACTTTAGTACCAAAAAATCATCCTCTAGCCAATATTAACGGGGTTGATAACGCTGTTTTGGTGGAAGGAAAACCCTTGGGACAAGTGATGTTTTTTGGACCCGGTGCCGGTGCGGGACCCACTGCCAGCGCGGTAGTTTCGGATATTATGAATATCGTAGCCATTCTCAAAAGTAGTGGCATGAATGCACCCCTTGATCCCCTTCTGAGTTGTGTTCATCAGCATTTTTGTCAAATTACCCCCATAGAAGCGATCGATACCCGTTTTTATGCCCGTTTCCTCACCAAAGATTTACCTGGGGTTATTGGTCATTTAGGGACAACTTTTGGCCAGCATCAAGTGAGTTTAGAATCGGTAGTACAAACTGGCTTTAAAGGGGAACTTGCTGAGATTGTAGTCGTCACTCATTATGTTTGTGAAGGAAATTTCCGCACTGCTTTGGATGAAATTCGTAATCTAGAAGCGATCGATAGTATCCCCAGTATTGTTAGGGTTTTGTAGAGCAGTGAACGGTGAACAGTGAGCAGTGAACGGTGAACAGTGAACAGTGAGCAAACAAGATTAAATAAAAGTAGGGTTTGGAGTAAACAGTGTTTTTCTCTGGGGTACTTTTATGGGGAAAAAAGTAGTTTCCGAGAAAGATGTATTGTTGCTGTTTTTTGTCTGATGTCCTGGTTTTCTCCTATATCTGCGATCGCTCAACCTTCTCTCGCTGAACTGTGTTCGGACCCGGTTTTATCCCGTTTACAACGTCATCGCGTGATATCGGGGGAAACCATAGAAAGTATTGCCCAACAGTATAGGTTAGTACCTCAAAGCTTGATCGGTGTTAACCCTGGTTTGGAGGGGGGACAAGTGCAAGTGGGACAAGAGATTTTAATCCCTCCTTTTAATGGTATAAAAATTACTGTTCCCAATGGTGCAACTTGGCAAGACTTAGCTACTGCTTATGGTGTTCGTGCAGATGTTTTATTTGAGATGAATGGGTGTGTAGAAAACCCAACGGTTGCTTTTATTCCTGGGGTTAATTGGCAGTCGGGAAATAATGCTCCTGAAGATAATTATACTGGGTTGAAGGGTTATCCATTACCTGCGATCGCACAAGTTGGTTTAAGTTATGGATGGCACGTGGAACCCAATACAGGGGAGTCTTTTTTTCATGGAGGAATGGATATTTTAGCGGAAGTTGGCACCCCAGTGTTAGCAGCAGACTCGGGAACTGTGGTTTATGTTGGCCAAGAGGGAAATTATGGCTTTTTGGTGATTGTAGACCACGGGAATGGGATACAAACCCGTTATGGTCATCTTAGCCGTTTTAACACTCGTCTTAGTGAGTCGGTGCAAGTGGGAGATATTTTAGGTTATGTGGGAGTAACGGGAAACCCGGATTTATTGAACCCTCATTTACATTTTGAGGTGCGTTTTAAGTCTCCTGTGGGTTGGGTAGCGCAAGATCCCAATATTCATTTATCTCCTTCTCAATAACTTTTTGATTGGAAAAACTTAAAGAGGTTTGTTTCCAAATAGACAGAAATATATGGTTAAATTGTTGAGATTACTTTTTAATCCTTTATCTCTACATTCTAACTGCTTTTAGTAATTTAATTCAAGTGGTAGGCACTAAAAAAATAAACAAAAGAAGCATTAAACTTCAATAAGTTAAAAAATTATACTTTCCACCATTAACTGGTCTGTTTCAGTCAATTATTGACTTAATTTAAAATTTCACTTAGTCTATAGATAAAATAAATAGTATAATCTCATTATTTATTATCAAAACTTGTTAATACACAATCGTGCTTGAATTTGTACAAACTCGCATACTATCATTGAAAATAGTACAATTATTTACCCGTACTATCATCAAATGGCAACAAGACGAATGCATAGAAATGGGTGCAGCACTATCCTACTATGCTATTTTTTCTCTGTTTCCTATTTTATTGGTGGTTTTGAGTATAACAGGTTTAATTCTTGGTCCCAACACTAACGCATACAATCAAATTCTAATCCTTGCTAAAACTACTCTCCCCATAGAAGCTTATAGTATTGTAGAGAGTACCTTATTACAGTTAAATGAAAGTAGTTTAGGTGCAGGAATTATTGGTTTTTCTATCTTATTTATTACTGCAAGTCGTATTTTTAGTGCTTTAAGTCGTAATGTTGATAAAATATGGAAAGTTTATCACCAAAAATACAATCAAAATAGTTGGCTTGTGACAATTACTAACTTTCTTCAAAACCAAATATTTGCTTTTTTATTAGTATTGAGTTCAACAGCTTTAATGTTAGTTTCTTTGCTGTCTAACATTGCTCTAAAAGTCTTGTTAAAATTTATTATAAATGTGGAAGAATTCATCACATGGTTCCGTGTTGACGAAGTTTTTTTATGGAATAGCTTGCAAGTAGGAGTAACATTTTTTCTGTTAACTTCTGTGGTTATGATACTTTATAAAACTCTTCCTGCAACTAAAATAAAATGGGGCGATATTTGGATAGGTTCTTTACTAACAGTTAGCTTATTTTCTTTACTTCAAAGGTTAGTTAGTAATGGGGTAATTCGCATTGGTGAACAGTTTAGAGCTTACGGAATTATTGGTGGATTTATGTTTCTATTATTATGGATATTTCTCACTTGCCAAATTTTCCTTTTAGGTTGCGAGTTTACTTATGTTTATACACATTTATTCGGTAGTCGTAGAGATAGATAGATCAGGGCAAAAATTAAATGGCATTTTTGATTAACTTAGCTAACTTTTCTGCACTATCTGTAACAGCTAATTCAGAAGTTTTTTGAGCCATTCCTCTTAGTTTATCTGGATTATTAAGCAAGCTTAGAACTAAATCTGTTAACTTTTCCTCTGTTAATTCTTTTTGTTGATAACAATAAGCAGCCTCTGCTTTAATAAAAACTTGAGCATTAAAAGATTGATGATCTTCTGCAGCAAAGGGATAAGGAATTAAGATAGCAGGTGTTTTAGTAATAGCCAATTCTGTTAAGGTTCCTGCACCGGCTCGACTTACAGATAAATCTGCTCTTTGTAATAGTCCAGCCATGTTATCGTAGAAGGGCAAAGAAATATATTGAGGGTGTTTAAAACTGTCAGCATCAGGGTCATTTTTTCCTGTTAAATGCACAACATAAGCCCCCATTTCTAACCACTTTGGAACGCATTTGCGAACCAAACAATTAACAGAAACTGCTCCCTGAGAACCTCCCACAACAACCACTAAAGGGACATTATCGGGAATATTTAAGTCTAAAGATTGAGGAGTATAAAACTGCGATCGCACTGGGGTACTCACCCAAACAGTAGGAATGTTAGGTAAATATTTTTGAGTGCCTTCAAAACCCAAGGCAACTTGACTACAAAAGCGACTCAATAATTTAGTTACTTTACCAGGAATATAATTCGATTCGTGAAGAATAGCTGGAATTCCTGATAACTTAGCGGCTAAAATAGCAGGACTGGCAATATAGCCCCCAGTGGTAAAAACTATGTCTATATTTTCTTGTTGAATTATTTTTTTGACTGCAAAAACTGAGCTAATTAAACCTAATAAAATTTGTAACTTTTTGAGAGGAGAACGAGTCTGGAAACCTTCAACTGATATAGTATGAAAAGGGTAGCGATCGCCCACCAAACTCTGTTCGAGACGATTGGGTGTTCCCAACCACTGAATGTCATAATCTAATAATTTTTCAGCCACTCCCAAAGCAGGAAAAACATGACCTCCGGTACCACTGGCTGCAATTAATAAACGTACCATAAAAACAAAATATTCGTTACAATAAAACAAAATTCCTGTATGCTTAATCAGGATAGTTCACAAAAGGTAGACGCATGATGTATCGCCGTTGGTTCCTCCCTGTTATTATTGGTTTGAGTATAAGCTTAGGCAATAATTTAAGTCTTCGTGCAGAAAGTCCTGATACTGCACCCATTGAATTAAAAGCCTTAATTACGCAAATCGATGCCGCAGCTAATAGAAAGGACGTAGAACGTATAAAGTCATTATACAGTGATCAATATGTAACGGCAGATGGGTTAATGTTAGATGAGTTTACCCTAAACTTAGAAAAATTGTGGCAAGTATATCCTGATTTAGAATATACAACAGAGTTATTGTCTTGGGAAAGAAATGGAAGTTCTTTGGTAGCGGAAACCTTAACTACCATCACAGGAAATGGACAACAACAGGGTAGAGATATTCAACTGGAAGCAAAAATTAAATCCCGTCAAACCTTCCAAGGGGATAAATTAATTCGCCAGGAAATTTTAGCAGAAGAAACAAGGTTAACCTCTGGTGAAAAGCCTCCAGAAGTCACCGTAAATGCACCAGAAACTGTGAAAGTAGGAAAAACATTTGATTTTGATGTAATTGTCAATGAACCATTGAGAGATGAGTTATTAGCCGGTACCGCTATGTTAGAAAAAGTTGACAGCGATCGCTATTCAGATCCATCAACCATGCAATTAGAATTATTACAATCTGGGGGATTATTTAAGCGAATTCCTGCTGCTGAAGAACCCCAAAATCGTTGGCTTTCTGCTATTTTAGTTCGTAGCGAAGGTATTACAATGGTTACTCATCGTGTCAGAATTGTTGACTAAGCAATGATTATTTTTGCTCTGCTTAATAAACTCCACTGTTACCTGTACTGTTGTTTTTTTTTGGTATCGATTTTCTTAGAAATGGTCAAGAATCTTTTTCCAACAAGTAGTTAATCTAGCTTTTAGTTTAATTATTACAGCAACCGCAGCTATTGTTATTCCTGCGGTTTTTGGAAGGTAAGAAATTGCTCAAAATTAAGCCAACAAACTCACATCAGATAACAGATCAGCAACTAAAGGTTGATTATTTGACAACTGACTAACACCTAAAATAGAAAACCCCAATAATACCAAGTCCGCTTTATGTATCCCCTTTTAAAATTGACAGCCTAAAAGCTGAAAACCCTTCTGCCTCCTGCCCCCTGCCTCCTGCCTCTTCTAGAAAATAAGATGGGTTTTAGAACCGGATTTGGTATAAGTTACCCTCATCATCTACTCTTTCCATAATTGCATCGTTATCTGTTTCTCTCATATAACCAGCTTTATCAGAAAATAATACCTCCAAAAAGTCTCCTTCTTTGTCGTACCAAATTTTCACTTTTGTTGCCATATTAATTCTCCTGGTTTAATTCTATGGGTTAAATAAGCTGTAATTACAAAACCATCTTGATAATCAATTAGTATCATATTTTAAATTAAGTAAGGCGGACAATACTCACATTACTTATTTACAAATTATACTAACTATAGAGTGCGCGAACTTCTTCTCGGTTGTATTGTAATACTTCTTCCAATTCCTCGTAAGTCCATTGACTGTAATGGACAATTTTTTCCAAAAGAAAATCAATCGCTTTACCAGCAAAAGCATCCTCTAATATTGTCTCTAAACCAGTTTCAGCAAATGCGGCTAAAAGAATGATTGCTTTTAAATTACGTTTCGATATGGCTTCATAAGTGATAAGTTTAATAACATCTGATAATCCAATGGTTTTCCTATTAACATCTCCGGTTCCAATGGGTTTTACCCATATTTGTTTTCCAGAAAACCCGATTTCTTTTAATTCCTTCAAAGTTGTCGATTCTACCTTAGTTCGCTCAAAAAATACTTTACTTGAATATCCTAAAGCAACTCCAATATTTTCAACACCAATACGTTTTTCTCCATCAGGAAGCATATATGCGTCTAAAACGGATCTTCCAAGATTAATTTCACAACTAACAGCCTTAATAGCATTACTAATGGATAGCTTTTCCATGTTGACCTATTTCAGTAAATTTTCAATTGATTTGAGATGCTATAGCATTATAGTACAATTAATACTCTTGTGATGTAATAAATTCCTTAATTCTGTTTTTTATTTATTTCTTTATTCCTAGATATTTAAATAATAAGATGGGCATTGCCCACCCTACAAAGTTAACCTAACCTTTCTCAACTTCTGCAACCATTAATAAGGTTTTCAGAACGGAATCAGGGTTTAAACTCATGGAATCAATTCCTAATTCCACTAAGAATTTAGCAAACTCTGGATAATCACTAGGTGCTTGTCCACAAATACCAATTTTACGGCCTTTTTTCTTAGCGGTTTCTATAGCTAATTTAACCATTCTTTTCACCCCATCGTTGCGTTCATCGAACAATTGAGCAACTAAAGCTGAGTCTCTATCTAACCCTAAAGTAAGCTGAGTTAAATCATTAGAACCAATGGAAAAACCGTCAAATACATCAGCAAATTGATCCGCTAAAATGACATTACTGGGTAACTCGCACATCACATAAACCTGTAAACCATTAACCCCTTGTTTCAGTCCATGTTTTGCCATCTCTGCAATCACTTTCTTCCCTTCTTCTGGGGTACGACAAAAAGGAATCATGGGGATAACATTGACTAAACCCATGTTATTTCTGACCATTTTCATGGCTTGACATTCTAAGGCAAACGCCTCACGATAAATGGGATCATAATAACGAGATGCACCGCGCCATCCAATCATCGGATTATCTTCTTTTGGTTCAAATTCTTGTCCTCCTAATAAGTTTGCGTACTCATTAGATTTAAAGTCAGACATCCTAACAATTACAGGTTTCGGATAGAATGCCGCCGCAATAGTTGCTACTCCCCGTGCTAATTTATCAACAAAAAATTGTGGTTTATTTTCGTATTGTTTGGTCAATTCTGCAATTTGTTCTTTAACCGCTTCATCCTCTAATCTATCAAACTTAATTAACGCTAAAGGATGAGCTTTAATATGGTTAGCGATGATGAATTCTAGGCGTGCTAAACCCACACCTTGCGCTGGAATGCTTGCCAGAGAAAAAGCCTTTTCTGGGTTGCCCACATTCATCAAAATTTGTGTCTTAGTGGTAGGTAAATTATCTAAAAGGGTTTCTTGTATTTCAAAGGGTAATAAACCATCGTATACCCTACCTTCGTCTCCCTCCGCACAACAAACAGTGATTTCTTGAAGGGTTTTTATTTTATTCGTAGCATCACCACAACCAACAATAGCAGGAATTCCCATTTCGCGAGCAATAATGGCTGCATGACAGGTGCGCCCCCCCTGGTTAGTGACGATCGCACTCGCTTTTTTCATAATAGGTTCCCAGTCGGGATCGGTGCGGTTAGTAACGAGAACTTCCCCTGGCTTAAATTGGTGGATTTTATTGGCTTCAAGGATAACACGGGCTTTTCCCTTGCCGATGGCAGCCCCCACGCTACGTCCAATGGTGACAACGGTACTATGATCTTTTAATCGGTAGGTTTTGAGGACATTAGCTGGTTTTTGGGATTGTACGGTTTCTGGACGGGCTTGAACGATGTACAATTCCCCTGTACGTCCATTTTTCGCCCATTCGATATCCATGGGGGTGTAGGTTTCTCTAACTTGGGAATAGTGATCTTCGATAATACAAGCCCATTTTGCTAATTTTAAAATTTCCTCATCATCTAAGCAAAATTTTTCTTGTTCTTGGGGTAAAACCTCCACATTTTTGGTTAGTTTTGACCCACCTGTATCGTAAACCATTTTTATTGCTTTGGTACCGATTCTTTTTTCTAAAATGGGTCGATAATCGTCTTTTAAAGTAGGTTTGAATACATAATATTCGTCTGGGTTAACGGCACCCTGTACCACATTTTCTCCTAACCCATAGGCTGCAGTGATTAAAGCAGCATTTTTAAAGCCGGTTTCTGTGTCAATAGAAAACATTACTCCGGCTGAAGCGAGATCCGATCTAACCATTTTTTGTACCCCAACAGAAAGGGCAACAGAAAGGTGATCAAATCCGTTCCGATGTCGATAGGAAATAGCGCGATCGGTGAATAAAGAAGCGAAGCATTTATGACAAGCTTCTAGGACTCCTTTGACACTATGGATATTGAGATAGGTTTCCTGTTGTCCAGCGAAACTGGCTTCCGGTAAATCTTCTGCCGTAGCACTCGAACGCACTGCTACATCGAGGTTTTGGGTTTCTATTTCACATTCTTGGCGGTATTTTTCTTGCAGTCGACTACACTCGTTACTGTAGCGATCGCAGAGTATTTTATAAGCTTTAATAATCCCTTCTTCTAATTCTTTGGGAAAGGGAGTATTCAAGATCAAAGAACGGGCTAAGTCTCCTCTTTCTTGGAGGTTAGTAACATCATTAACATCTAAATCCGTTAATAAGTCTTTTAATCTTGACTCCAATTCTGCTGATTTGATAAAGTAACGATAAGCGTAAGCAGTAGTAGCAAATCCCGTAGGAACCCGAACCCCTTTAGGTTGCAATTGTTGGATCATCTCCCCTAAAGACGAGTTTTTTCCTCCCACTAAATCCACGTCTTTGCTGCCTACTTCTTCAAACCAAAGAATAAATGCTGTTTCTCTGTTAACCGTTGGGGTTATTGCATACTTCGTTGTTACCATAAGTTTCTAACCCTAATTCTTAATTCTATTTTAACTATTTTTTTCGTCAACAGTGGGTTATTAAAAATTATCAATAAATACAACTTTTTATTAACTTTCCCAGGGAAATATACTAACAAATATCATCTATACTGCTAGGCAAAAGAGAATTTTATTTTCAGAGAAGGATTGATCTCTTAGCTGAAAGCTGACCCCTGAATGCTTACAACTAAGAGATCCTTCTACTAGCCAAGAAGAGGATTAAGGAATTAACTGAACAGGAAACCCTTGATCCCGTAGGACTTCAGCCGTTCCTCGTCCCGGTTGGTAATTATAACCCCATTGACCACTATCGTGGAGAATTTGGGGAGTTAATAGCACAATTACCTCAGTTCGTTGGGAAGTATCCGTTTGACTTCTAAATAAAGCCCCAAGCAAAGGAATATCACCCAATAAAGGAACCTTGCTGGTAGTAGACTGATCCGACTCACTAATAATTCCCGATAGAATCAAAGTCTGGCCATCTCGTAGACGAATTAAACCAGAACTCAATTCCCGACGGTTCAAAAGGAACAGATTGTTCGTACCTCCATCAGCACCACTATCAAATACTTGTACATCCCCAACCGCAGCAATGGTAGGACTTACGGTGACATTAATGTAACCATTGTCATCGATTTTATCGACGTTAATAGCCAATGTTAACCCTGCATCCTGTAAAACCGGCGTTGTGGTTCGGACACCACTGAGGGGGTCAACTTGGGTAGTGATGTTTTCAATTACCTTTTGAGTCAATTTAACCGTTGCTTCCTGTCCTTCTTGAACCACCAAAGTGGGATCAGTGAGAATTTTAGCGTTACCGCTTTGAATATTGGTTTCAATTTGAGCTAGGAAGCGTTGGGGAAATTGGAAGAAACTAGGAAGGGCTGACTCTGCTGTTGCAATGGTTCCAGGGGTGACCGTTGTGGTGACAATTCCTGTTTCAGGATCGAAAGTTCTTTCAAAAGCATCGGGTTCCCCAGGGGTAATGTCGGTAATTCCTGCAATGGTGGGGTCCATAGAAACACCAGCCACTCGGCCAAAAAATCGAGCATCGCTGGGAATACGAATCAAGTTTCCTTGATCATCGAGGAATAAAATCCCTCCCCCTTGTCCTGGGGCAACGATAGAACGCTCAAAATCAATAAAAGTATTACCGTCAATTAAAGGATTATTGATAACAGGAGGATTAATCACCCGACCCGGTCCACTGTTAAGATCGTCACCACTAACAGGACTGAACCCTCCAAACCGCAGCAAGGCCGCCCCGTCGTCTTGAACAATAAAAGCATCCCCAGATCCAAAAGAAAAATTACTGCTAAAGGATTGATCGTTGGTGAGGATGACATCCACTACCTTCACATTAACCGCAACTTGACGACGACGGGCATCCATTTGGGTCAACAAAGAGGTAGCTACTTGAACATCTCGAGGTTCTCCCACTAGGGTAACGGTGTTGAGGCGATCATCAGAAGATACGGTTAAGCCCCTCAATAACATTGGACCTGCTGCCTCTTCACCCGCTTGGGAGGTCAAAGACTCTAATTCGCTAGGAAGTTCTCTACGTCCTACCACCCGTTGGGTTAAAGGATCAATAATGTCTTCTGTTTGGGTAACTAACCGTTGAAATTCTGCACCTTGGGAGGCTAAAAAGACCCCTGCGTTGGCAGATTTAACCTGATTGAGACGTAGGGTACGGCTGACTAGGGTACGGGCAGCTTGGGGTAACCTCGATCCCACGAACACAGTCCGTCCTCTGCGGTTGGCCTGTAATCCCGAAATCATCAACACCGCGTTAAAGACATCTTCTACTGGTTCGTTTTCTAAATCTAGAGATACCGTCGCTTCTGCTGGTGGTTGCCCCTGGCCTTGATTTCCCCCTGGAGTATCGGTAAACACCAAATTAACCCCGGCAAAACGGGCAAGTACCGCTAAAACTTCTCTAGCAGGGGCTTCTCGTAGCACTAACCTTGGCACAACAGCACCGCTACCTAAATCGATTTGACTAGCTCCTGCGTCGATATTAGAAATAGCCATATCCCCCACCGGTGGTGCGATGGCCCGTGGTAAAGTGGGGGCTACGGGCATGGTGGGTCGCAAGCTATCGGGAGTTGAACTATCGTTTGACCGAATAATAACTTCTGGATTAGGCACCAAAATTTCCGAGTTATTGCTAGGAACGCCCCCTGGTGCTGGACCCGGAGCCTGAAAAGTTTGTCCTGGGGGTGGGGAATAGTTGGGTATCTGGGCAATAAAAGGAGAGGAACCAGGAGATTTTTCTTTACCTAACTCGGATGCCAAAATTGAGGTGCGATCGCCTTCAATCTCGGTTTCCAGTTGTGGTAGTTCCTTACTAAGTTGTTCAAATAAAGAGGGGGTTCTCCCAATTATGGTTTCTTCTGTTTCCTGTTGGAGATCCCCTATGGGTCGATAATCGAGATTTGATCGAGAAAATTGAGATTTTTCGGATGCCATTAGGGGCTGATGACTAAAGAGCATCAGGAAGATCCCACTGGTCATAAGCGGATAATAATACTGTTTCACGGTTCACTCCTTGTTTACACACACAACACACACACAAGTGACAACTAAAGTCATTAGTGACTATTGTAATTGTCTCAAACAGAGATTATTACTGCTCTGCTTGTTCCCCTTCCTCTGAGGCTTCTTCTGCGGTCAATCTAGCCAGTTCCTCGGGACTTAAAGGTAAGATAGCATCCAGGGTAAAACTGGTTTCTAGAGTATCTTGACCTCGAGCCTGAACTTTTCCCCCATCTTGAGTAACGTTTACAACATCGATGATAAAGTTTTCATCAACCAGCTGAGAGCTTAATCCTGTAATCACTAATAAAGGCTGTAGTCGCTCTAAATCCCTAAGAATGCTCTGGGTGGAACCAAAATTCCCCTTAATGGTTAGGTTAAATTTTTGACGTTTCAGTCTGTTATTTACCCCTGCTCCTAAAGAACTGTCCTTAACTATCGTAATAGTTCCGTCCGGTTGAAAACTCACTAACTCTGCTTGATGTTTTTCTACCAATTGGTTGATATCTAAGAGTATGGTTTTGAGGCTTTCTTCGCTAGAAAATAGGGATAGGACTTGATTCCTCAGGGATTCTGATTCCCGTAATTTTCCCTCAGCTTCCAACATTTGTTGGCTGAATTCGCCAGTTTCTTGTTGTACAACTTGTCCCTGTTTTTCGGCTTCGGTGGTTTTGAGTTGATTATAGTTGTCGTAGGCTGGTTTAACCAAAGTTAACCCTACATAAATTGAACCAATTATTCCCAGGACTCCCAAGCAAATACCACTGATTTGTGGGGTAAAAGTAATGCCAAATGCCGAGGGATAATTACTGCTCTGTTCCTCAAAATCTTCCTCGCTTTGAGCGGAGTTGAATTCTTCTGAAAAGGTCATGGTTTAAGCACTCCTTTGTTTTCAAGGGTTCTAATACGGTTGACAAGACCTGTTGCACCATTACGGGCAAAGTCCTGCAGTAATTCCGATGAAGGGCGATCGCTGATAGCGGTGGTAATGCTATACTTAATCCCTTGGGGAACTTCTACTTCTATATTTTCGGGGGCGTTTCTAGTTTCTACAGGAAAATCCTCTAAACTGGCAGTTTCAATGATGGTTTTTTCTGCATCTAGTAGGGGAGAACTTTGTAAGGTCAGTAAGAAGTCGTTGATGTCATCGTAGTCTACAGCGTAACCCCCAATGGTCAGTTCACTGTCGGTTTGCACAATGGAGTCCACTCGGACATTGGCAGGGGTTTGATCTTCTAGTTCACTGAGAATGGCCGACCAAGGGCGAATTTGATTAAAAACAGTGACTAATGATTCTACCTCTCGATTGTTCTGCTCTACTTTGGCATTAATTTCGTCGATACTTCTGTTTTGTGCGCTCACCTGCTCTAGTTGAAGATCCAATTCTTGGATTTTCTGCTCTGTGGAAGAGGATAACTGATTTAACACCAACAGAGAACTAGCTGTGATAGCAGGTAAGATAACCATAACAGCCCCGCCAATCAACAAAGGCAGCTGTTCTGTTAAAGATGATGTCTGTGATTCGGGAACTACGGTTGCTTTTGTGGTGGTGTCAAGATGACGATCTTTGAGAAAATTAATATCTAAACTATACATAAATTACACCTCCCGTAATCCTAAACCTAAAACAGTTCCTAGGGCTGGCCGTTCGACGGCAGGAATATCTTTATCCATCTCTAAGGATAAAGCTGTAATGGGGTCAATTTGCATCGTGGGTAAGCTCAGACGATTGGTAAAGTATTCATCTAATTGTACTAGACCCCCTCCAGGTCCTGCTAATAACAACTGAGCTACTTCTAAGTCGTCACTCTGGTTTAGGTAGAAGTTGATAGAACGACGTAACTCATCGGTTAATTCTCCTAAAACTCTCATCAAGGCTGTCATTCCTGGATTAACTGCAGTTCCTTGGGTGGTTAAACTGTCGAATTGGGTGACGGGAATGGTCATTCCTTGAAGAATTTCTGGGTTACGAGACGCAGGTAAATTCATGGCCCTTGACAGGGCATTTTGCATCTGGAAGGTTCCAATGGGAACGGTTCTAGAAAATTGCGGTACTCCATCAACAACAATGGCAATTTCTGTGCTGTCGAACTCCACATCTACTAATACGGCTGCTTCTGTGGACCCAAACTGTCGGAGTTGTTCCCTAATGGTACGAATAACGGAAAAACTGTTGATTTCTAAAACATCAACTTCTAATCCTGCTTGACCAAATGTGTCCATATAGGAGTCTGTAACTTCTCGTCGAGTGGCGACTAAGAGTACTTGTACCTTTTCGATGCCGTCTTCGTCTTCAAAGAAGCCCAATTTTTGATAGTCTAGATCTACCTCTTCTCTGGGGTAGGGAAGGTACAAGGCTGCTTCGTGGTTCAAAACCATATCCCTCAATTCTGCTTCGTCTAACTCGGCCGGAACTGGGATAATACGAATAATCGCTTCTCGCATGGGAACAGCTGTGGCAATACGTTTAGCTTTAATCTTGTGTTCGGCAAAAAACCCCTGAATTAACTCGGCTAAACCAGGAGAATCTACGATTTTGCCTTCCTCAAAAATACCTTCAGGCACTTCTGTACTACAAAATTTGGCTATTTTATAACCTTGACCTTGTTTGGATAGTTTAGCTAGGTTCAATCTTTCGGGAGTAATTTCTAAACCAACCCCGCCTGACTTTCCCCTAAATAAACCGTCAATGGTGTCTTGAATACGGCTTAACATATCTTTACTAAATGAAACTTGACCGATACTCGAATAAGTAACCTTAAGATGCAGTGTTAATTTACATGATGTCTTAATGGTTCCCGTTCTAATGTAACTCAATTTTTTCTAACATCCCAGGTAAGAGAGAAGTCACGAATTTCAGTTGAGTAGCAAGTGTTTCTAATCAGGAAAGAATAGGTATTTGAGACTACTGACTTTGGCAAGTTCTGTATAAATTTGCTTATATCTAAATCAGGTCACCACTAACCTGCATTATTCATGAGAGAATTAAGAACAAGCATGAAAGCCTTATGCAA
>NZ_JARVCN010000492.1:0-18224 GCF_038442745.1 Crocosphaera sp. Alani8 | reverse complement strand
TTTTATGAACATGGTTTGGAACTTTGTCTCGTCAGGTGCAAGATGTGAGTTATACGTCAGCCTACCAAAATAGAGGTATAGTTTATCAAAAACAAAAAAAGTTCTCATTGGCATTAGCTGATTATAATAAACTGATTAGTATAGATTCAGATAATGGGATTGCATACAATAATCGAGCCATGATCTATGAAAACCAGGGGCAACTAGATTTGGCTATGGCTGACTACACAAAAGCAATTCAATATCAACCCAAACTGCCTGAAGCTTACTATAATCGTGGCATCATTCATAATAAGCAACGACAGCCTCAACTAGCTATTGCTGATTTTACAAAAGCCATTGAAATTAATCCTAATTATGGGAAAGCTTACGGTAATCGAGGATTAACTTACAGCGAGTTAGGAGAATGGCAATTAGCTCTTAATGATTATAGTAAAACGATTCAACTTCAGCCTAACGATCCTATTGTTTATTATAATCGGGGTAATCTTTATGCTCGACAAAAAAAATGGAGTTTAGCTATCAGTGATTTTAACAAAGCCATTCAATTGAACCCTGACTACGGATTTGCTTATTATAATCGAGGGATAGTGTATTCGAGACAACAAAAACATGACCTAGCCATTGCTGACTATACAAAAGCTATAGGAGTTGATTCTAAATTTGCTTGGGCTTATTTTAACCGAGGCGTTGGTTATATGGTAAAAAGAGATTTGGAAAAAGCAAAAGCCGATTTTCAAGAAGCTGCCCAACTTTTTAAAACCCAGGGTAATCAGGCTGGCTATCAAAAAACTCGTCAAATGTTGCAACGATTATAGAAGCGATTCTGTCATAAAAAGGGGACTTTCAAGGATTGTATGCTGTCAGCGATCGCTATGTTTCCCATGAAGATGTCGTTTTTAAGAACTAATTTCTGACACTTTGGATAAGAATAAGGCTACCCTAACCCTGCTCTAAAATAATTTTGATAGAGTAAGACTGAGATGCCCAAAATCATGCTACCGAAATGGTAGTCATAATGAGAAACCCTAGCACATTAACTAAATTTTAGGAGATTTAAAGATAGTTAATTGTAAAATAAACCAAGGGATGTAAACATCTGGAATTAAAGAAGAGTATTGTCTTAAAATAGGAATGGCAGAAGGTAAAATAAAGCGTAGGGAACGTAAAGAAACAGGGCGATTATCTTTTTCATCTACAACGTCATAACGTCTGGCTAATTCAGCAACAATCTGTACCTTTCCTGTTGATTTTATGATATTATCATCAGCAGCCAAAGCCGCAATAACTCGCCCTGTAAATAGAGGGTTTTCCCAATTATAATAATCCCCAAAAGTAGAGTTTTCTGGCTTACCTTTATCTTGCTCATTCATACGTTGAGAAAAGGCCAACATTTGTTCAGTTCCCACAATACCTGGCCATAAAGAAAGAGAAGTAATATTATTATCCTTTAATTCTACAGCCATATCTGCAGCCAAGCGATCGCAAGCGGCTTTTCCTGCGCCATAAGCTGCCCCAAAAATATAAGATAACCCACCCCAAGAAGAAATAGTGCAAATAAGTCCTTGTTTACGTTCACTCATCAAACGGGTGGCAAAAATACTAGCAATATAATGGCTACGAAGCCCCACATTATTAATAGCATCCCACAAATCGGGGTCATGTTTCCAAAAGGGTTCCCCATAAGCATTGCTAATAGCTTTTACCCCGGAAAATACGTTATTAACTAAAATATCTAATTGTCCATTTTGTTCATTTTTAATGCGTTCAAATAGTAACCGAACTTGTTCATCCTCACTATGATCAACTTGAACCGCAATACAGTTTCCACCTGCTTCATTAACAGCGTTTTGGGTTTCCAATAAAGTTCCCGGAAGGTTATCACTAGACGTTAAAGTCCGTCCCGTAATATAAACCGTCGCCCCTGCTTCTCCTAAACCGATAGCGATACCCTTGCCAATACCTCTAGTTGCACCGGTGACTAAAGCAACTTTTCCCTTTAAATTTGTCATTTTTTTGCTAAATATTTAGGGGTTTAATATTATTAAACCCCCATAAAAACTAAATTAAAAATCTTGAAACTAATCAAGTTCTAGAACCCCTCGTGTGTTATCACGACGGCGTTCTTCTTTGGCTTCAAACTCCGCCAAACAACTGCCTTGCACCACCATCACACAGTTCAAATAATCGGTAATTTCTATGAGAGTAGCCCGAAGTGCCTTACTCACAGGTGGCTTATTGCTGGTTTGTTGGTCGCCACTCATACCCAGGCCAAGGATACTAAAGCCACTAGAAACACTTTGTGATTCCCCTATTGCTCGTCCTTCAACGGTACGAGAATAAACAACTTCGGCGGTGGTAGTGTCAACAACCCGTAAATCGATCGCAACGTAAGCCTCTTGTTTTGTACTACGGTTACTGGTGCTGCCCAAATTAATCGGGCCAATATTAAAGCCGCCAACTCTGCCACCGCTAGATTCACGGGAAACCCCTTCTTCGTAGGAACTGACTCGACCGAGAATGATATACTTAGCCCCAGTTAAATTACCGCTTTCGGGGGCAGTTTCGGGACGAACTAAACCCAATTCAACCAATTCTTGTTCGGAGAGAACTTGATCCAGTTTTTGTCGTTCAACCACTGTAAAGTTCCCGGTTGAGCTTAACTCATTGCTCAACGCATCCGCTAGTTCCCGAGAGGTTCCCCGTTGCCACCACCACCAACTTGTCTCGTTTTTGAACTCTGGCACAGAAATAGTCAGTTTTTCCTGTGCTAAAGCGGTTAAACCCCCACCAGAAACGCTCAAGGTTAAAGCAGATAAAACAACCGCCATACCGCGTCCCAAGGGATTCAAAAAATAAGAAATTTTCATAAAACATCTCATCCATAATAATTTCGGTGGCTATGTTATCACATCCAACTTTTGGAGACAAGGTAACGTGAGTTAGGAGTTGGGAAATATCAAGATTCCCAACTCCGATCCCTAAGATTTCTTACTAGCTAAACAAGCTAAGCCAACACAGAAGAAAGCATTCGCCCCTAAAAATACTCGGGAAACCTCCATAGAAGGCATTGCCCAAACTGCAGGGGACATGACAGCATGAACCGCTAAACAACCAGCTACCCCTAAGCTAGTGCCAATAGCAAACCATTTCCAGCTCTTATGACCCAATAAAATAGCCACTAAGACAAAGGGTAGGAAAACACTGGCTAAAAAGGGATTTAATAAACTTGTCCCTTCGATGGAATTAGCTAATTCTGGAATGGAACTGCCCATGACACGGAACGGCCATTGAGGAAGGTCAAAAATATAGATTCCTTGTAGGAAGAATAAACCAGAACTTCCTAACACCATCCCCCAGTTAAACGGACTGGTGAACGAGAAAGGAAAATAGTTCCGTAACAAGAAAGCTAGTAAATAAGATCCCAAAACCATCAACAGTTTTGGTAACAATGCAACTACCCCACCATCGATCCAAAAACGAGGGTTTAAATAGCCACTATCCCTTAACCAAGTAAAGAAGTCACGGAAAGTAATTTTACCCTTGAGGGCAAGTTTTACCGCTTCTCCTGCGTCTAATTGACCTGATCCATAATAGTTAAAGCTATCGTCTTCAACTTTGCGAGAAGACTGGGTTAATACCGCTAATACTTCCTTCGGTTCTTCGATACCGGTTGCTTTAACCAACGCTGCTACTCCGGCTACATGAGGTGCTGCCATGCTGGTTCCCTGAAGTTCAGCCAATACTGGTTCCCCGGTATTAGGATCGATAGTTTCTTGGAGAATTTTACCGCTTTCGCCACCACCTGGGGCAGAAATGTCAACCCCTGCGCCATAATTGGAGTATGGTGCTTTTTTACCCGTTGCATCGAGGGCAGAAACACTAATTACTTTGGGGTATCTAGCTGGATAAGAGGCGGCGTTTTGATTACTGTTACCAGCAGCGGCAATGATTACCACCCCTTTATCATAAGCGTAGTCGATGGCATCTTTCATCACTTGACTTTCTCCACCACCCCCTAAACTCATGTTGATAATGTCGGCACCATTATCCGCAGCAAAGCGAATAGCGTCGGCAATATCGGAGACACTTCCCCCACCTTGGGCAGCGAGGACTTTTAAGGGCATAATTTTGGCTTGGTAAGCAATGCCAGCTACGCCATAGTTATTATTAGTAGACTGGGCAATAGTGCCGGCAACGTGAGTTCCATGACCGTTATCGTCTGTTGCATCGTTGCGATCGTTAACAAAATCATAACCTGGAACAAACTCGGTTTGCCGTAAGTCCGGAACCCGACTGACTCCTGTATCGATGACAGCAACGGTTATTCCTTCCCCTTTGGTTTCTTCCCAAGCCCTTTCTACGTGGATATTGTGGAGATTCCACTGTTTACTATAGTCGGGGTCGTTGGGGGCTTCTAATACACTATAAATGTAGTTGGGTTCAATATAGTCTACGTACTGCTTCAAAGGAGACTTTTTCAGGTTGCTTAGTAGTTCCTTATCTCCTGTTAGGGTATAAATATGTTCGTCGATCGCATAGACGCTATTGAGACTGATGGACTTATCATACTCAGAAGCGATCGCCTCTATTTGTTCGCTGAGGGTGGTAGTTGAAACATCTTCCCGAAAATTAACAATAATCGATTCATAGTTGCCTTGGGTTGCTAATCCTTTAAAATTTGCCAGGGCAACCCATAAACCCACTATAAATAAGATGAGGAATAAAAGTTTTTTCATGGCTATGACCTTCTCTCTTTTGGGCCTGATGTTTTCAAGGATAGCGTAATTCACTTACAAAGTCAGTGATTATGCGGAGATCCAGAAGATGGGTAAAAATTCCTTAATCAATCTATCTGAATACTTTTTCCTGAAATAGCAGATTGATAAGCGGCTTCCCCAATTTTTAGCGAATAAATACTCGATTCTGGATTAATATACAAAGGTTTTTTCTCGAATAAATGATCTAAAACTATCTTCGTATCTAATGCAAATGATCCACGACGACTTTCTAACTCAATGGGGCAGGTTTCTGTTGCTGTTATTAATTTTGCTTCCACTCCTTCAAAGATTATTTTCCCTTTTTTTCCGTGTAATTCAAAGGTGCGATCACTTTCAACATATATATCCCCTTTTCCATAAATTAAGTCTACAGTTAAATCTTGTTGAAACAATAATTGTGCATTACATAAACAGCCATGATAATAATCTTCTTCTTCTCTATTCCAATACTTTTGATGGCAATTTATACTTTTAACTTCTCCAAATAAATGTGTAAAGCGGTGAATCCTCGGCAAAGCTGCTTTAAAGGGAAACCCAAACAGTTGATGGTTAAATGTCCATCTCAGAGGGGCAGGATTTTTGCTGTCAATAGTTACATAACGACCATAGAAAACCTGACCAATGTTGGGTAGATTTTTTTGTATTGCTCTGTGCATTGATCCCAAAATTTCGATATGTTCGATGTGTAATAGTTTATTTTTATTTTTGGATAGTTGTAATAGTTCTACTGCTTCTTGATAGTCCAAAGATAAGGGGTATTCGATGATGACGTTTTTATCATTTTCTAAAGCAGCTTTGGTTATTGCTCCGTGTAACTGATTAGCATTACAAATTACTACTAATTCTAAACTTTCATCTTTAACTAATTCTTCCCAATTGTCATAAGCTGAAATATTATAAGTTTGGCAAAAATCAGCTACATTTTTTGCAGTATGTCCCGTTACACAACAAAGCTGCGATCGCTCATCTTCTAAAAAAGTTTCAGCCCTTCGTTTTGCTGCATATCCTGTACCCACTATACCAACTCGAATGGGACGAGAAAACTGAGAACCCAGTGACATCTTTATTTTACCCCGTAAATATATTTAATGAGATTATCCCATTTCTGTGGGAAGACGGAGAGATTGAATCTGCGATCGCTGAGATATCCACTTAAGTCATCAATCACTATGATAAATATAACTAATGCTAATAAGTAGGGAGCTATACAGTAAAAAAGTGATCGCTAAATTCGCCGTTAAGCACGAACAATCATAGGTTATAGACTATGCAATTGTTAAAAATCCTTCACTTCTCTGCGATTTTAATACATAAGTAAAACTTATTTTATATTTCTTTAAGAATTTCATTACTAATGCCTGATCCTATGTAGTTGTTTTTCCCTTAACATCAGAGTAGAGCTTATTATTGAGGCTTATTTATAAGCTTCACGAACGAACACTACCATCCGATCACTTGATTAAGAGGACACTTTAAATATGGCAACTTACAAAGTTACCCTAATAAACGAAGCAGAAGGAATCAACGCTACCCTTGAGGTACCCGAAGGCGACTACATTCTTGACGTAGCAGAAGAGCAAGGTCTTGACTTACCTTATTCTTGTCGTGCTGGTGCTTGTTCTAGCTGCGCCGGTAAAATCACTTCTGGTACCGTAGATCAAGGGGATCAATCCTTCTTAGATGACGAACAGGTGGACGCAGGATTTGTCTTAACTTGTGTTGCTTCTCCTACTTCTGACTGCACCATTGAGACTCATAAAGAGGAAGCACTGTACTAGGTTTTTTCGACCAGAAATTTTCGGCACGGTATTAATGACTGTGCCGAAAGTCAATCCGAATTCTAGTACACTAACCTATTTTACTCATTGGGAAAGAGAAACAACTATGGCAACCTACAAAGTTACATTAGTAAACGAAGCAGAAGGAATTAATACTACCATTGAAGTACCCGAAGATGAGTACATCCTTGATGTAGCAGAAGAACAGGGTTTTGATTTACCTTACTCCTGTCGTGCTGGTGCTTGTTCTACCTGTGCTGGTAAAGTTATCTCTGGTAGCATCGATCAAGGTGATCAGTCTTTCTTAGATGACGATCAAATAGAGGCAGGATTTGTTTTAACTTGCGTTGCTTATCCTACTTCTGATTGCACCATCGAGACTCACAGAGAAGAAGCACTGTACTAAACTTTTTTATTAAACAGCATCAGCACAATATGGGTAGTCATTTTTCAAAATGCTTCTTATTCAAATAAAAAACTTATCTTATTGAACAAGAGTATACAATTATGGTAAAGCATCAAGTTACTTTAATTAACGAAATAGAAGGAATCAACATAACTGTTGAAGTTCCTGAAGATGAATACATACTCGATGTAGTAGAAGAGGAAGGAATTGATTTACCCTACTCCTGTCGTGCTGGTGCTTGTTCTGCCTGTGCTGGTAAAATTACTTCTGGTACTGTCGACCAAGGAGATCAATCTTTTTTAGACGATAAGCAAATAGCTGCAGGGTTTGTTTTGACTTGTGTTGCTTATCCTACTTCTGATTGCACTATCGAGACTAACCAAGAAGAAGCACTATATTAAATTAAGCTATTTAACTAATTGTACCAGGAGCTAAAACAAGTTTTAGCTCCTGTTTTTTCGTTACACTAAGTATTATTTTTTGTAATATTTTATAATTTAACTTACCTTGTTGATTCCTTGGTAATTGATCAACTGCAATCCAATCTTTCGGTTGTTTGACGGGACTTAATTTGTTCTTAATTGCATCTTTGATAATATTGATGTCAATTTTTTCATTTTTGGCAACGTATATAGCTGTTACTGCTTCTCCCCATTTTTTGTCAGCTACTCCAATAATAGCTATATCTTGAACTAGATTAGTTTCTAAAATAATATTTTCAATTTCTTTCGGAAAAACATTCTCTCCTCCCGTAATAATTTTTTGACTGTTTCTCCCTAGAATATACAAGTAGTTTTCTTGATCAAAATAACCCAAATCATCAGTTATTAATGATTGCTTGATTTCGTAATTGGGGTAATAACCAAAATAGAGGGATTTTGCCTTAATTTTAACTACTTTTTTTTGAGCTAAAATAACTTGAGCATGGGGTAATACATTGCCGACACTATTATATTTTAGCAAAAAATCATCAGGTTTTAAAGTAACAATTTGCGAAGCTGTTTCTGTCATTCCGTAAGTAGGAGAAAGATTAAGATTGTAATTTTTAGCAGTTTTCAATAAACTATCCCAAGCAGGTGCGCCTCCCAATAAAATTGTTTTAAATTGGCTCAAAAAATTGGGATTTAAAGTTAGTATAGTTTGCAGTTGGGTAGGAACCAAGGAAATGAAAAAATCGGTGAAGCTTAACGAGGGCAATCTATTTTCTTTCAGACTATGATAAGGATAAATAATGATTTTACCTTGGGTGGAAAAAGAGCGGATAAATTGCATCAAACCACTTACATGATGTAAGGGAAGTATACAAAAAGAGTTAATTTGTTGAACTTCAAAAAATTTAGTAAACCCTTGAACCGATGCTATTAAAGTTTCCCAGGTGTGAATCGCAAAGCGAATATTTCCTGATGTTCCTCCTGTGGGGATCATGATTAAATTTTTATCAGGTAATTGTAAATTGCACTGATAATTTTTAACAGCATAATCAATATTTAATCCTATTATTAAATGAGGTTTAATTAACTTTAATACTTCTTCCCATTCTTTTTCTTGCCATTTTCCATCGCACAAAAAAACATGGCACTCGGTGACAACACTAGCTAAAAAACTAGCTAAGAAATCTAGACAGTTTGTCTCGACTAATACAATTTTAGGATTATTGATATTCTTTTTTAATTGTGTAAATTGTTCCACATAGTTTTGTGTCAACTGATAAAATTGTTCAGAATCATAACCAATTATCCATTCTTCATTTAGTCTAGCTTTAATAATGTCTAAAATATTATTCATTTTTTATCCCAATTTAATAGATAAAAAGTATTAGTAAATATTTGTTTTTTATGGTAAAAAATTAATGTCGATATAATCTATTTTAGCATAGGGTTCTAACGCAGTTAAAATTGAACTTCCATAACTCCGATAATTCACTCTGTTATCCAGTAATGCCATAATTCCCTGCGACTCTCTCAAAGGCATTACTGCTCTTTGTAGTTCCGTCAAAGCCGTCGGTAAAAGATAAAATCGAAACCAATCTTTACGTTGTTTTTTGCAGTAATTAACTTGAGCTGCAACCAAGGGATTTTCTAGGGAAGGAATGGGTAAAGTCGCAATAATTAATAACTGGGGATTAGGTAGTTTACCTTGATTTTGATGCCAAAATTTCCAGCCGCTAATTAAAATACTTTTATCATCAATTTGTGTGCTTTCTACTTTAACTTGTGAGCCAAATTCTGCCGCTAAAAAAGTAGCAACTTGGGCTTTTGCAGGGACATCATCAACAATAATAGTAATGGGATTTAACTTCTCATAACAGCTAAAAACAAGCTGTTTAACTTCTTCAATCAATACTCGATAAAATTCTGGAGTATTTGGCATCGGCAAACGATCCCGAATATATAAGTTAATCAATTCATTTTGACGATGGGGAAAGAATTTTAAGCATAAAATATCTTCACTCAAACCAATAGTTTGCCGATAAATAGGAGCCATTTTTTGACTGTCCAGAAATCCTCCCATGAAAACAAGAGTAGAATCTTCTAAATGGGGAGCTAAAACAGAAGAAACATCCAAAGGAGTTGAATGGATGGAAAAACTTTGCTTTTCCTGATTAATAGAGGCCCATAAAAGTTGAGATTTATTATCAAAGGACTGGGCAAATTTTTCTAGTAAAGGATCGCTATGGAGAATATAACACAGGTGAGATAAACTTTCTTTTTCTTCCTTGTCCAGTAAACAACAGCGATAAGGATTTTGGGGATGACTAAAAATTGATTTTTCTAGAAATAATTTAACTTCTTGAATGAGATTACCATAAGCAGGATACCGGTGTTGTAATTGTGACCAATCATCAGGAAAAATGTTCGTTGTTAAATAATCTTTTGTCCATTCTTCTAAATAATCAGCCTGATCAATCAAGGTTAAAATATCGTTAGGAATTTGCTTTCGATGACCCAAAAGATCGCCTAACCAGACATCAGGAGAAACGATCAATAATCCCTTAAAAGTTGTAAAATCAACCTCTTGTTCTTGATTAGCGATCGCTTTATTGGTGTTTAACCATCCCTGAAGATAGGGAATATCTTGTTCAATTAACTGTTGTTGAATGTCTAAAGGAACCACCAATAAAATTGGGCGATCGCTCAACAAACAAGGCATTAAATAACTTAACCCATAACGAGAGAAAGTGCTTCCTGTTTGAATCAAAGCTGATCGATCCAACCGTAAAGCACGAGACACCAAACGGGCCATAGTTAAATGGTGATCCCATAAAGGTTGTTTTTGATGTCGTAAAAATTCTCGTAACGAGATGTGAACTTCTGCTTCTAAGAGACTCATAGGCACTAACTGAGGAAGAATAGATAAGATTTAACTATCCTTGGGAGTTGATGAAATGATAAATTGATGATTATGTAAATTTAATTCAAGGATAACAAGCATGGCTCAAATTCAATTTTCTCGTGGTGTTTCAGAAACCGTTGTACCTCAAGTACTCGTCACACGCGCTAAAAGCGGTAATAGTGGAACCGCAACCTTTCGCTTCGACTCTCCTAAGATCCTCGATGCTGAAAGTACCGAAGATATTACAGGGATGTATTTGATAGACGAAGAAGGGGAAATTGTTACCCGTGAGGTCAAAGGAAAATTCATCAACGGAAAACCAACTTCGGTTGAAGCTATCTTAATTATGAACTCAAAAGACGAATGGGACCGCTTTATACGGTTCATGGAGCGTTATGGAGAAGAAAACGGCTTAGGTTTCTCTAAAGCTTAATCTCGTTCGTTAAGTCAGGAGTCAGGATGGGTTGAGTATCAGTAGATCGAAAACTTACTTGCTTGGGCTGCTGGGGAGCAGGGAGCAGGGAGAAAGGGAGATTAGTTTGAACTATTTTAGAGCAAATAAAGGTTTAAGCATATTAAAAATCTCTATAAATCTAAACTCTACTCCCTTATTTCTTCCCTTTCTTCCCCTGTCTACTTTTTATCTAGAACTCAGGTTAGTACGATATGTTTACTGCAAAAAAAATGGGTGAGTTTAACTCACCCTTACACTTGACTTATCTCAGAGGAAAAACTAGGGGGCTAAAGCGTTGCCTCTTAGTAAACTACCGACGGTTTTGGCAGTAATTTTCATTTGTACTAAGGGGTTAGCCGGTACAACGGTTTTGTAGAGATAACTATCAAAGGTCATTCGTTGTACATCTTTGTCTGCACACATTTCTACAAACGCCTCGCGAGTAGCATCGGTACGATAAAACACCCGTTGTAGAATATCTAACACCAGGTAAGTCATACCGTATTGCTTATCCCAACGCTTGAGATAGACTTTTAGATCATCTTCGGTGGGAATGCGCTGACCGGCGTTGCTCATTTCTACGATGGTTTCAGCACACATACGGGCTGATTTGGCGGCGAAGTATATCCCTTCCCCTGAAGACTTGGTAACGGTTCCTGCTGCGTCTCCTACTAAGGCTACACGACCTACTACACGACGGGGACGGGGATGTTCTGGGATAGGATGGGCTTCTACTTTGATGATTTCACCACCTTCGAGCCGGCGAGCTGCACGGGTGCGTATTCCAGCTTGTAGGTGTTTGATCTGGTTTTTGTTAACTTTCATGGTTCCCGTTCCAACGGCCACATGGTCGTATTTGGGGAATACCCAGGCGTAGAAGTCGGGGGAAACGTCTTTCCCAACGTACATCTCTGCAAGATCTTCGTAGTAAGCCATTTTATCTTGAGGTAAACGGATACGCTCTTGATAAGCGATCGCATAGTTATAGTCCCCTGCATCGATGGCTTTGGCAACCCGAGAGTTTGCCCCATCAGCACCAATAACTACATCTACCTGAAGGCTTTTTTTGTCTCCTTGGGGGTTCCCACTGGAATGATCTGCGTAGTGGATAGTATAAGCACCGTTGCTTGTTTTAGGAATATCTAACTGATAAACTGTTCCATTGATTAGGTTTGCTCCTAAGCTAGCCGCCCGATCTCGCATAAACCCGTCCAGCACTTCCCGACGACACATTCCGATGTATTCGTCTTCGCGATCGAGGTTAATGTCTACTTCTACGTTGGATGGGGAGATCATTTTCATCTTCCGCACCCTGCGATCTATAATTTCGGGGGGTAAATCAAATTCGCTTACCATACAGAGGGGAATAGCACCTCCACAGGGTTTAGCGTTATCTAATTTTCTCTCAAATAAATATGTTTCTATGCCAGCTTTTGCTAATGTTTCGGCGGCGGAAGATCCGGCCGGCCCTGAACCGACAACAGCTACCCGTAAAACCAAGGCTATTCTCCTAATTTCTAGTAAGGGATTACGAGTCGAATCGTATCATGGACGTTTCCCCTTATGGTGTCGATTTGTGAAAATTAGTCATTTTTGCAACACAGTGTAACAATTCTCGTTACATCGCTTTACAATTGAGCATATTGTTGAAGAAAACAATAAGTAATAGGGAAGGAGAGATAATTGCTAGTTAAAATTTCATGGTGTAAGGGTTTATAGTAGGGAGTTAAAAGTATGGGTTACGCTGTTGTTGTTGATCCCAGTAATTTTCAGCAAGAAGTTATTGAAAATTCTTATAAAAAACCGGTGGTAATAGATTTTTCTGCTACTTGGTGCGGTCCGTGTAAACTATTAAAACCGATTCTAGAAAAACTACTACAAGAATACGATTTTATTTTAGCAACTATCGATATCGATGCTCATCCTAATTTGGCTCAGCAGTTTTCTGTAGAGGGAGTTCCGGATGTTAAAATTGCCTTTCAAGGTAATATTCATGAAGGGTTTGTTGGGGTTTTACCAGAAGAAGATATTAAGGAATTACTCAAACAATTTAATTTAACTTCTGAGTTGGACCAAAAACTTGAAGCCATGCACCAAGCGATGGCAGCTAAGAATGTGCCAGCAGCTAAACAATTATTAGATGAGTTATTTGCCAAATACCCGGAACATCCTCAACTGATTCTAGAAACGGTTAATTTTTTAATACGTCTCAATCGTTTGGAAGATGCAGAAAAAATGTTATCCACTATTGATCCTAGTCAAAAAGATTATTATGCTAAAGCCCAGAAAATGCAAAGCTTAATTAAATTTAAACAGATGGCTACTGTAGAAGGGGAAAACGAACTAGATCAGCAATTTTTCCAAGGAGCTAAATATACATTAAATGAGGACTACGAAGACGCATTAAAAATCTTTTTAAATATGGTGGAACACAACAGAGAATATAACGATGATGGTGCAAGAAAAGCAATGGTGTCTATTTTCAAAATTTTGGGTAATGCTCATCCATTAACCAAAAAATATCAACAGGAATTAACCATGACTCTTTACTAATTTGGAGTTGATTTTTTTAGTTTAAGTTTCATCTTCTTCTTAACCTCCACTAACAGGAGGAATAAAAACTAATTCATCCCCATCTTCTAATTTTGCGTCAGCTTCTACAAATTGATAATTAATAGAAAAACGGGTGACGCTTTGCCATTTTTTCAATTGAGGATGTTCCTGAATGATGATAGATAAAACATCACTTACGGTTGTTTCTAGAGGAAATTTTCGTATTAGTTCAGGAACTCCATAAACTTCTTGATAAATGGCAAATAGTTTAATTGTAACGGTGATCAGAGATTGAGACATAATGATTAAGATTGGGTTTTTGATTGTTATTTTCTTATAGCAATCAGTGGTCAGTTGTAACAATTTAAGTCTGAGGTATTAGGGAGCAGTAAACAGTGAACATTGGTAACTGATAACTGATAACTAGCAAAAAAGATATCTCATCAATTATTCCTGATTGCTATATTGTTTTATCCCTTGTGTATTAACTTTTCTATCAAAAATGATACATCCGTAAAAAGATATGTCAAGCTAGAAATATAAAAAATAAACGATAACAAGGAGGGAATATGATAAAGCAAATGGAAAGTAGAGAAGTCCTTAATGTACCATCCTTAGAAAAGAAAACAACTATTTCTAAATATAAGAGAATCTTAGTTGGGATAGGAGAAGAAGATAGTAGCCAAAAGGTTTTTGAAACTGCATTATCCCTCGCAAAAGTCCAAGGTAGTCAGCTAACGATTCTAACGGTTATTCAGGAAAACCTTAATAGAACCCTGAATTTCCCTATCTATTCAGAAGTAACACTATATGGGGGAATTTATACCCAAGAAATGGTAGAGTTAGAAGAAAAATTAATCCAAGAAAGCATAGAAAAACTACAAATTTGGCTAAAACGACTAACACAATTAGCGATCGATCAAGGAGTTAAAGCAACTTCGGAATACATTTATGGACAACCAGGAGAACAAATATGTGCCAAAAGCAAACAGTGGAAAGCTGATTTAATTGTAGTAGGTCGTCGGGGTCATAATAGACTATCAGAATTACTACTAGGTAGTGTCAGTAACTACGTTATTCATCATGCACCCTGTTCTATTTTGGTGGTACAGTGATCATTGATAACTGGTAACTGGTAACTGATAACTGGTAACTGATTTCGGCAAATGTCAATGGATTGGTTAGAATGGAACATAGGAGTTATAGCAAACATCGAGGGTCTAAGATCAACTCCTATGAACACTTTAGTATGATTAAACTCTGTAAAATTAATGACTAAAAGTAATAATGACTAAGATTAAGCTATGATTGTAAGTTAATCTTAATCATCGAACCAAACCGCCTGTTATTTAATTTTTCTATTGCTAGACTGTCAAAATCTAACCAAAGACACAATGACCACAGATAAAATCCGACTACGCAACGAATTTATTAATACGCAAGTAATCACCCGTGAAGGGGGTAAAAAGCTAGGGGTTGTTAAGGAAATTTTAGTAGACATCGATCAACGAGAAGTCGTTGCTTTGGGACTACGGGACAATATGCTTTCTTTGTCTGGTATGCCTCAGTATATGTACATTACCAGTATTCGGCAAATCGGTGATGTTATTTTAGTAGATAATGAAGATGTGATCGAAACTGTTGACATCGATATTTACTCCCCTGTCATCAACTCAGAGGTGATCACAGAAGCAGGTGAACCCCTAGGCCGTGTCAGAGACTTTCAGTTCGATTTAGAAACGGGTCAAGTGCTATCGATTATTATAGCTTCTTTGGGTTATCCTCAGATTCCTGATCAGGTTCTTAGTACCTACGAAATATCTATGGAGGAAGTGGTTAGCAGTGGTCCCAACCGTTTAATCGTCTTTGAAGGGGCCGAGGAACGCTTAAACCAGTTAACTGTGGGTGTTTTGGAACGGTTAGGAATTGGGACACCTCCTTGGGATAAGGAAGACGAAGACTATCTTTATTCTCCCCCAACGGCCAAACCTGAAAATCAGTTGGGTACTGGTGTTCCCATCAAAACTCCTATACAAGCAAAACAACAGGTTGTGGAGGAACGGTGGGATGAAGATACCTGGGAACAACCTATTACTCCACCTCCCCCTAGAAGACGGGAGGAGTCCATTCGTTATGAAGAATACGAGGATGATTACGAAGAGGATAATTGGGGAGAAACCCGACGGGAAGAACCTGTATCCTATGAACCTCCTCTACGAGAAAAAGAGTACGAATATGATGAAGTTCAAGGGGATATTTGGGATGATGATGTTGAACCAGAACCCTATAACCCTCGTCCTGTAAATATTCCTCAAAAACAAAAGCAACCCGAATATTATGAGGAAGAAGCTTAAAACTGGTTAATGTAAAAGGTGGGAATACCCACCTTTTTTAAGAGTTTGATTCAGTATTTTGATGTCAAAGAAATTAGTAAAATGCTATTAAACTATAATCATCGTCATTGTTTACCTTTTGCCGAAGAATTACCAGACAAAGATGATGTATATTGAATCATTTGTTTACGCATTTTTTGATTTTAATTGTTCACTGTTCACTGTTCACTGATAACTGATAACTGTTCACTGTTCCTTCCATCCTTAGATCGCACCAGCAACAAATGCACCGATAGGATTACCTTTAATCGCTTCTAATAAACCTTGTTGACAAGCTTGTATAGCTTTTTGTTTCCAAGTTCGATTATTTTCTATTTCTTCTATGACAATACTAGCAATTTTCAGGCGATCGCTAGTATTATTATTGGGGTTAGTTTGGGAAATTTGGTCAATTAATTGATTGATTTTATTAACAGTTTCATCTAAGTCTGATGATGAATAATTATTAACATCCCCTGTGTAATCTCTCCCTGCAAAACCTCCCCCAAAACTAGCACCTTTAAAATCATAATTATCACCTTGTTGATTAGACATACTTACCCCTGGAGATTGAACATTATATTGATTGTATTGTATCAATTTATCTTGAGTATTTGCCAATGTTCTTAAATAACTAATTTCTTCTTTGAGATCATTAACTCTTTCTCTTAAATCGTCAATTGTTTCGTTTTTAGACTCAATTAGTTTTTGCTCAGTATTATTACCTTCTTCAACTCCATCTTGATAACCTTGACGATAACCTTGAAAATAAGCTTGTTGTATTTCACTGTTTAATGATTCATTATTTTCCATAATTTATCAACAAGCTAATTATTTAGTTTTTTACTCATTGTTACTATTCCCTAAACTAAGATCAACTAATTTTTCAAGGGAAAGTAATTTTTTCTGTAAAAATACTAATTCTTTTTGTTTATCTTCAATTTGCATTTGTTTTGATTGAATTATTTCTTCTTTAGATTCTAGAATCGCCTCGTATTTTTCTTCTATTAATTTTTTAGTCTTTTTATATTCTTTTTGCAATTCCCGAATCATTTGACTGGGAACTTGATTTTGTGCAACGCTTACATCTTCTTCTATTGTTTCAATTCCTTGTCCATCAGATGATAATTGAATAGTTTTGATGGGTTGAGATTGATCGGGAAGATTGGCTAAACTATCAACTAAATTATTTAAGCTATCAGATTCTTGATTTTGAATATCAATTATTTTATCTTTCCTGTCTAATTGTTTTTGATAAGATTCTTCTATTTGTCTCAGATTGAATTGATAATCTTGGATAAAATCTTGATGTATTTTTGCTTTGTTTGCATCAGGAGAAACTTTAACTTTAATGACAACCATTCCCTCGCCTTTATTTTCAATGGTTTCGATTTCTAAAGGGGTTTCTTGATGTTTAACTTGCACTTCTTTAAACGCAGAGGCAAACGCTTTCCAGTTAATCCCATTTTTGAAGATTAAAACAACACTATCTAAAACTTGTTTAAATAATTTACTAAATTCTCCTGGTTCAAAGTCCCCACTACTAGGACGACGTTCTTGCTTATTGTTGAGAAAATAAACATATTGACAGTCGATATCATCTAATATTGTACTCTGATCAATATTCCAACCTTCCAAACAAGCACCAGTCAAATAAGCATGGGTAAAATTAGTGTTAATACCGTTAACTTCTGTTAGATTACTGTCCCTTAAATCAGCATTTTTAAAGCTTGCGCCCCTTAAGTCTGCTTGGGTTAAATTAGCTTCTTTTAGGTTAGCATCATCGAGATTTGCTCCCCGTAAATTTGCCTTAAAATAGTTCTTGTTATAGCCTATATTTGGGTTAATTAATAATTCTCTGACGTTGGGTTGAGATAACAGATTTTTCCCAACTCTTGCTAGATGCAAGTTTTTAACTCCTCGAAAACGAGTCCTGATCAAAGATTTTGCTCTTAAATCACAATTTCTTAGGGTTGCACTGGTAAAGTCTGCATCCGTTACTATTGCGTCAGAAAAACTACTCCCTCCCCAAGAAGCAAAAGCACGGGCAAACTCCCTCAACCAAGCATCTCTAGGGTCGCCTTTTATGGTACGATAGGAGATAACACAGGCAAGAAGGGTTAACGCTACGGCTACGGCTACGGCTCTGGCTACGGCTACGGCTACGGCTACGGCTACGGCTACGGCTACGGCTCCGGCCGCTAATCCCTTACGATAAGATGTGAAACAGAAAATGAAGAGGGCGGCAAGGGTTAACCAACCTGATACCCTATATTCTACACTAGAACGGTCAAAAATCCAAGAAATATAATAGCCACTCCATCCCGATAAAAAACCAGATAAAGCAACTAAAATCATAGCGGCTAATAGCAACAATATTTGAGATTTTAAAGTCAATCCTCCCTTCGCTTTAATAAACTTTGTTTCAGTTAAATTCGCTTCTTTAAAATTAGTTCCTCGGATATCGCATTCACTAAAATCACATCCACATAAGCAGCAATTCTCATTTTGAAAGAGAGACCGAGTTAGTTCTCTTCTTCAGCTAGA
>NZ_JARVCN010000491.1:0-18426 GCF_038442745.1 Crocosphaera sp. Alani8 | reverse complement strand
GTTTTATGAACATGGTTTGGAACTTTGTCTTGTCAGGTGCAAGATGTGAGTTTAAATTTTCCGTTATGTTTCTGGACATAGAAATGCCATCCAAGAAAGTCGAATCCATCTATCGAGGCTGTTACTTTAGTTTTCTTCTGACTAATTTCCATTCCTCTTTGAGCGAGAAATTCCTTTACTTGGGCAAGTATTGATTCGGCATTATCATCTGGTTTTAGAACGTACACCATATCATCAGCATATCTGACACATTTAGAATAAGTTATGCCCCTGCTTCTAAATTACCCAATTTTGTCGATACCGTTAAGAGCGATATTTGCCAATAAAGGTGAACAAACTCCTCCTTGTGGTACTCCTTGATGGGGAAATTCTGGGTTAACACCTGCTTTAAGGCATCTGCGTAACCCTTTGATGACAGATTCGGGAGCAATCACTTGTTCCAATATAGTTTGGTGTGATATGCGGTCGAAGCATTTGCTAATATCGAGTTCAAGAATTCTTTTATTAATTCCATTGGTGCTTTTTCTGAGATGTAGAAACAGGGCTTTTTGTGCGTCGTGTGCGCTTCGCCCTGGTCTAAACCCGTAGCTTCTGGGATGGAATGTTGCTTCGTGGGTTGGTTCTAGAGCGTATTTGACAAGACATTGCCATGCTCTGTCGGCGATGGTTGGGACTTTTAGAATTCGTTTGGTTCCATCCTTTTTGGGGATGGGAATTTCTCGTAATCCTTGATGTTTCCAGGTCTTGGTTTTGAGTTTCAGGGTTTGTTCTAACTCAAATCGTTCTTTAAACGTCAAAGCCTTTTTACCGTCTATCCCTGCGGTTTTACGACCCTGATTTAATTGGGTCACTTGTCTGATAGCCAGCATTCTTGCTGCGTAGGAGGAGAGAACTAGCTTCTGAATTCTTTTAGCTTTAGCCTTGTCTCCTTCTCTAATTGCTTTGAATATTCTCTTTTGAAGTCGAAAGAGTGTCTTTTGGAGTTGCTTCCATCGGATGTCTTTCCAATCATCGCTATAACTGGTGTTATGCGTCATAATTCCTGTCCTTCAATTGTTGAACATTTTCTGGTTTCCTTTCATATTTGATACATCAACAACTTAGTAGAGAGTGAAAAAGCTCTAGGAGAGTAGGCTCTCCGTTTAAAACGACAATTTCAGGTCGCGCTCGTAGGAACGAATCGCACGCACGGGACTTAGCGCGACATTCTAGTTAAAGGTAAGTTCTGCTTAAAAACCAAATTCCCCACGTCTCTTGTTAGAGATTCCATTTATTTGAGAAAATCCTAGTGGGGTTGATGAAAACCCCACTAGGGTTTTCTACCTTTTATTGATACTCGCTTATTGGTCTTGATTCGTTCCGTCCGTTTGATTTGTGTGTTCTTTTAGATGTGCTGATTTCGACTTTGTTGAGAATAATCCCAGTCCTACCGTTACAACTAAACCCAATAAGCTAGTTGGCTCAGGAACCTCTTGCAGGACCTGATTTTCGAAGCTAACCGAATTAACATCAGAGGAAATGAAAGCATAATCAGTTCTTGGATCGTTACCAGTCTCAGGTAATGAGATTCTTAGACTAGTAACGTCACGAGCATTCTGAGGTGTAAGTCCAACAAAATCTGATAGCTCGATCGCTAAACCAGATAATTGGCGATTATCAAAAGTTAATATCTCTTGTCCGTTATTGTTATCGACCCGTTCTAAATTTTGAGTTCCTAGTAGATTCCAGTCTGGATCTGTTGGATTGGTTATAGCCCCTTCTGTAACTAAAGATGGGAAAAAGAAAACCTCTTGCTCTTGATTAACAATTTTATTGATTCCTGTTAAGAGGGATAAGCCATTAGTTCCAGCACTCAAATAATCTCGATCATCCTCAAACAGTTTCTCCTCTAGCCCCTTATATTGGATTGGAAAAGGCGTATCAATGGTATCGGGGATCAAACCGAAAAAGTTTCTAGTAGAGATTGATCTGCTGGAAACTCCGTCGTCAACTGTAAATGAAAGTACATTGTTCAAAGTTGTTGGTGTAAGAGTGTCCAAAGGGTCATTAAAGATTGCTTCTTCTGAAGCAATTCCAGTAACAGTAAAGCTAACAGCAAGTACTGATTGTTTAGTAACTACTAAACTTAAAAATGATAGCAACGCTAAAGAGATAAATTTTCTCATGATATTCTATGATGTTTTAGGTAATACTTCTCAAAACTAGCAGGATAGAATTTTTTATGGATTTTAACCATGCATTATATTACATGATCATTTTCAAAGTTAACTTGTTTTTGATTGAATTTCCCCCTAATATTTATGAACTACTTGACCAATGCTCCACTCTTGACAGTTCAGCCCTGTCATTGCTTCTAATCGATAAGATTAAGTATCTAGAAATTCTTTCAAGCATTTTTCTTGGCTAAGCAACTAAACATACGTTCAAGCTTACTTACAAGTGGTTTTGTTTAGCTTGCTAGGGTAATCACAGAATCCAAATGGTTCGATGAATTACCAAAGTAATAACCATGTACTTTAATATATTGGCAACAGATATGAGTCTTCACACCTACTATAAGGTAACAGTTAATTAAATTTAATGCCAATTTATTTAGAACTTTAATGATTTTTTTGCAAACGTTAATAAATGTTATATAGAAGCAAGATAATCATCCTTGAGCCATAACATTGCAACAGAGGGTGTTCAGCAATTACAATCAGGAGTCAAATTAGTGTGTGAGGAAGGAAAAATTGGTGTTAAATCTTACTAATATTTTACAGTTGGCAATTTTATTGCCTATTTTGGCAGGTTCTATCTTTTCTGTCCTAACGGTAGCAACGGTTAAACGGTTTTTTAAAGGAATAGCTAGAAATGACCGCTTTACGCCCCCAGTATCTGTGTTAAAACCTGTACGGGGTTTAGAAAAAAATCTCCAAGAGAATCTAAGAACCATTGCTACTCAAGATTATCCTGACTATCAAATCATTTATTCCGTTCAAGATCCCAGAGATCCAGCTTATCCCATCCTCAAAGAGATCCAAAAAGAGTTTGGTGAAGAACGTATTTCTGTGGTGATTAGTTCCGTTGAAGCAGGAGCTAACGGGAAAGTTAACAACCTTTTAGGAGCAATTCAAGAAGCTCGTCACGATATCATTATTATTAGCGACAGCGATACCCATTTACGGCCCGATTATATAAGAACCATTGTTAATCCCTTGGCTACTCCTGAAGTGGGTTGTGTGTGTACCCCTTTTAAGGTAACAAAAGCAGACAGTTGGTACGAAAAAATGGAACTTTTGACCATGAATGCTGATTTTATGCCTAGCGTCATGTTTGCCGAGGTAACAGGAGCTTCTAACTCTTGTTTAGGTCCATCCATTGCCATTCGCCGTTCAACTTTAGATCGGTTAGGGGGTTTAGAAACCCTAGCAGATTATTTAGTGGAAGATTACGAGATCGGGCGACGGGTGTGGACATCGGGACAAAAAATGGTTCTCTTACCCTATATGATCGATGTGGTGGTTGATCTAGCTAGTTGGAAAAATTGGTGGAGTCATCAGGTTTATTGGGATCAAAATACCTTTTTAGCTAGACAAGGGGCTTTTATTTCCACTATTCTAATTCGTGCCATTCCCTTTGCCCTCATTTTTGCCTTGCTACGATGGGATATGGTGGGACTAGCAACATTAGTAGTGGCTATTACTATTAGAATGGTAACCGCTCTGATGGTTGCTCAAACCCTGCAAGACAAAGAAACCATCAAAAATTTATACTTATTACCTTTTCGTGACGCAGTAGGTTTAATTTTTTGGGGGTTAGCCTTTACTCAGCGTACTGTTATTTGGCGAGGGGTAGAATTTAGGTTAACCAGTCACGGGAAAATGGTCAAACGCCGTTTAATTCAAAATTGATAGCTTATTCCAAAAACTCGTGGAATCGTGGTTTAATCATATGCAAGAATTAACCCAAAAAATCAAACAAAAAGCCCTCGAAATCGGTTTCCATAAAGTCGGTGTTGCCACAGTGGATACCGATTACGAAGATAAGGCGGTTGAACATCTTCAAACTTGGTTAGAGTTAGGATATCAGGCAGATATGGCGTGGATGAATAATCAAAAACGTTGCGACATTCGCCTATGTCTGCCGGAGGCTCAATCGGTAATCTCTCTTGCTCTGAACTATTATACCCCCCATCAACACTCCAAGGACAAAAAACATGGCAAAATTTCCCGTTATGGATGGGGTAGAGATTACCACCGAGTTATGGAAAAAAAGCTCAAAGCGTTGAGTCAATGGTTAAATAATCAAGACCATACTATAAAAACCCGTTACTATGTGGACACAGGACCCGTTCAAGACAAAGTTTGGGCAATGCGATCCGGAATTGGTTGGATAGCAAAGAATGGAAATGTAATCACCAGAGAATACGGAAGCTGGGTTTTTTTAGGGGAGATATTGACAAATTTACCTTTGATACCCGATAAACCCCACAAGGAGCATTGTGGAACTTGTACCAGATGTATTTCTGCTTGTCCCACCCAGGCCATCGCCAGTCCTTTTGTGGTAAATGCCAATCTTTGCCTCGCTTATCAGACGATTGAAAATCGAGACGAGCATCTTCCTAAAAATATTGTTAACAAATTACAGGGATGGATAGCAGGTTGCGACATCTGTCAAGACGTTTGTCCCTGGAATCAGCGATTTTCTCAAGTTACGGACATAGATGATTTTCAGCCTTATTCTGGTAATATCGCCCCAAATTTAGAAGAATTAGCTAACATAGATCAGAGACAATGGCAACAAAAATTTCCTGCCTCGGCATTGAGGAGAATTAAACCGACAATGTGGCGACGAAATGCTCGTGCTAACCTAGAAACACAGGGAAATTGAATTATTAAACTATGGCAAACAATTAGGACTTTTTGTTCCCTATTCCTTTATTTGGGTACCAACTTTTTTGTCCTACCCAAACAAAGTGATACTGTAAAACTATTTATTGTAAATAACTTAGAGTGATACTTTTTTCTCAATAGGCTATCTACATTGTAGCATTTGTCAGACAAATAAAGTGAGTTTAAATTATACTTCTGACAGTTCTCTTGTGCTGAACAACAGGGCAGCAACAAGCACTGTAATCAAAGATTTGTGACTCATGAAAGGAGACAAGTTAGTATCGTTCGGACTTCGCAGTAAGCATCAGTTTAACCCTCATGCTTACTGCGAAACCTCACAAGTATGGGAACTGCTATAGAAATTATTTCTCTCCCCGCTATTAACTGTTCGTTATTAACCCGCAAAAAAATGACACTCAAAGTAATTGTTTTTGATTTTGATGGGACTCTCGCTGATACTTATGATGCGTTTATTGAAATCGCTAATAGTTTATCAGGGGAATTTGGCTATAAACCCGTCGATATCAAAGAACAGGAAACCCTCAAAAATTTAAGTGCGAAAGCTCTGATTAAACAATCAGAAATTTCTGTTTTTAAAATCCCCTTCGTTTTGAAGCGAGTTAAATCTGAGTTGAGTCACAAAATTCGAGAACTGGAACCTATTAAAGATATTCCCCATTGTCTTAAGGAATTAAAAAATCAAGGCTATAGCTTAGGAATTATAACCTCCAATACGGAGGAAAACGTAATGAAGTTTCTGACCCATCATAACTTAGAGAACTTTTTTGATTTTATCTATGGAGAATCAACTTTATTTGGTAAACATAGAATTATTAAAAAGTTACTCAAAGAAAAACAACTGCTTCCCGACGAAGTGATATACATCGGAGATGAAACGAGAGATATTTATTCTGCAAAAAAAAGTCGTGTTCAGTCTGTGGCTGTAACTTGGGGATTTAATTCTAGTCAAGCTTTAGCGGAACAAGAACCAGATTTTCTCATCAATAAACCCTATGAATTAGTGACTATACTCCAAAATTATCAATACGATGTTATTAGCGATAAAACCCATTTTAATTCTGTAACAATTCAAACATAGGCTAATACTATGACCGCATCTACCAGAACTGGGGCTATTATTTCTGCCCACCAAAATACTATTAAAAGAATTGGTTTTATTGGACAACCAAATACAGGAAAATCGACCTTTTTTAACCGTATCACCAATGCAGGGGCTGGAGTAGCCAACTGGCCAGGTTTAACTGTGGATTTGTTACAAGCGACAATTGAAATCCATGGCCACCAAGTAGAGTTTGTCGATTTACCAGGAATTTATGATCTCGATGGTTTTACCGAAGATGAAAGAGTTGTCCAGAAGTTTCTAGAAGAGTTTGCCATAGATTTGATTGTGGTAGTGATCAATGCTACCCAAATTGATCGTCAAATTCGGATGCCACTTCAAGTGAAATCTTTGGGACTTCCGGCCGTAGTAGTCCTCAATATGGCAGATGAGGCCAAACGTTATGGGGTACAAATTGATTGCGTAGAATTGAGCGATCGCCTAGAAAGCCCAGTCTATACTATTAGTGCTAAATATGGGACAGGTTGCGCGGTGGCCATTAATGGTATTACTCGAACCATCGAAGAACAACCCCACACCTATCAAGTACAGGGACTGGTAGAACATCTAGAGTCCGCACCAGTGACAGAAGAGTATATGGAGTCGATTCTAGAAGGGGCCGTACAGATGCCATCTGTCACATCGGTCACTTTTACCAATCGCCTGGATAAGTGGTTGTTACACCCTATTTGGGGACTACCTATCTTTTTCTTTGTCATGTTCTTGGTCTTCTGGTTTCTCTGGTCAATCGGTATTCCCACGGCCGATCCAGTAGACGCAGCCACCGGATGGTTTCAAGAGCGAATTTTAGAGCCTGTTATCTCCCCTTTCCCGACTGAATTACAAGACTTTATTATTAATGGCCCTTGGAACGGGTTTGCAACGGTTTTATCCTTTGTC
The DNA here is from genome assembly GCF_038442745.1 of Crocosphaera sp. Alani8. Lineage (NCBI taxonomy): Bacteria > Bacillati > Cyanobacteriota > Cyanophyceae > Chroococcales > Aphanothecaceae > Crocosphaera > Crocosphaera sp. Alani8. The sequence continues at coordinate 11,532 of NZ_JARVCN010000491.1, read as the reverse complement.
CCGTTAGTTGCCCTATTTTTCGTAGCCATGTCGGCTCTCGAAGACAGTGGTTACCTATCAAGATCCGCTTATCTAATGGATTCACTGATGAGTCGTGTTGGACTGGATGGGAGAGGATTTGTCCTGCAAATGATGGGATTTGGTTGTAATGTACCAGCAATCATGGGAACTCGGGTAATGCGATCTCGGGCGATGCGCTTACTGTCGATGTTAATTATTCCCCTTGCCCTCTGTTCAGCGCGACTGCAAGTATTTGTCTTTATTCTAGCTGCCATTTTTCCCAATCAAGGGGGGGCAGTGGCATTATTTGCCCTCTATGTGATTAGTTTTTTAGTAGCCTTTGTTGTTGCTGGTATCCTTAGTTTGAGCGGGCAATTCAAAAGCCGAGATCCCTTTGTTTTAGAACTTCCTCCCTACCGATTACCTACAATTAAGCAGGTATTGCTCAATGTTTGGGGAGAAATGAAGCAATTTGTCAGTAAGGTGACAGTGTTCATGATTATTGGTGCGAGTTTGATTTGGATTCTAACCGCACTTCCTCCAGGTGCCGAAGGACTCGATACATTAGCCGGTCAACTGGGTAAATTCTTCTCCCCTATCATGGACCCCATTGGTATTAATCCTTTTCTTACTGTCTCTTTAATCTTCGGATTTGTCGCCAAAGAAGTACAACTAGCAGGTTTAGCGGTGATTTACGGTTTAAGTAACGATGCTTTAGGTATTAAACTATCCCAAGATTTAACTTTTGCTCAAGGGTTTAGTTATTGTTTATTTAGTCTGTTGTATATTCCCTGTTTAACCACTTTAAGCACTATTTGGGGAGAATCAAAATCATTAAAATTTACCATTTTTTCGGTGGTTTTTTCCCTGGGAACTGCATGGGTTGTTAGCTTTATTTTCTACCAAGGAGCCAATTTATTTAGTTAATTGAGGTTGGTCATGACCATAGCAAAACTGAAACAATGGCTTATTTTTGCCTTTTTGATTACTTTTACTTTAGTTAGCGTTGTTGCTTGTGAAGCCAGTTCTAATGGTTCTTCCCCCTTGGGAATTTTTGCGGTTGACCCATCTCAACGCTATTTAGAAGTAAAAGAATTGCTCGAAAAGCAGATGTGGAAACAAGCGAATACAGAAATCTCAGAAATTGCTTTGAGTGTAGCAGGTAGGAGTAATGAAGGCTGGTTTGATGCGAATTCAATTAAGGAATTCCCTTGTTCAGATTTATACTATATTGATCAATTAATGATGAAACATTCTCAGGGAAGATTTGGGTTAACTGCTCAAAGAGAAGTTTATCAAGAATTAGAACAACAAGGGTTGCAGAAAAATGAAAATGAAGAGATTATTTTTCAACATTTTGCTGAAGCAGTAGGATGGATAAAAGATGGGGAATTTATTGCTTATCCTGATTTATTTTTTAATCTTGACCAAGCACCAAAAGGTCATCTTCCTGTTAAAATTCCTCGTCGTGCCTTGAGAACTTCTTTTAAATCTAGAGATGGTTCTCCTGATGTTCCTAGGAATTATACTGCTTTGATGCGTCGCCTTGAGGTGTGTCAACCTTAATTTTTTCTATGAATAAGCAATGGTTTTTTGATCAGTTTAAACTGATTTTTTTATTTTTAACAACTACCTATCATTGGTTAACTACTTTTTGGGAAAAGTATCAACAATTGCCCCCAGGAAAATTGATCGATTTGGGGGGTTACAAAGTTCATTGTTATCAAAAAGGTTTAGGTGATATTACTGTAGTTTTTGACCATAGTTTAGGAGGAATAGAAGGTTATTTATTAATGAATGAAATAGCAAAAATAACCAAAGTTTTTATCTATGACCGACCCGGATACGGTTGGAGTGACTCTAGCCCAAAAAGACGCTCTAGTAAAGAAATTGTCAATGAATTGAATCAACTTTTAGAAATAGCAGATATTTCGCCACCTTATTTGTTAGTAGGTGATTCTTTTGGTAGTTATAATGTTAGATTATATGCTCATAATTTCCCTGAGAAAGTTTGTGGAATTGTTTTAACAGATGGACTGCACGAAAAAGCAATGTTAAAGTTGCCTCTAGGGGTAAAATTATTAAAGTTATTGTTTTTTTCAGGGTTTATAATATCAATTTTTGGTGCAACATTAGGATTAATAAGACTATTGGGAAATTTAAAGGTATTTGAATCAATAAAACCTCAATTAACAAAATTTAATAGAAGAGATCTTATTCTGGTTAAACAGTCTTTTTATCGTCCTAAACACTGGTTAACTATGGCTAGAGAAATTTGGAATTTAGAAATCAGTGCAAGCGAAGTACAAAAAGCAGATAACTTAGGAGATATTCCTCTCATTAGTATCAAAGCAAAAACATTTTTTAATCCTTCTATTTTTAGATTTTTTCTACCGCTAAAAGATGTTGAAAAAATTAGAAATACTATTCATGAAGAGTTACTAAAACTATCATCAAATTCTAGTCAAACTTTTGCTAACAATAGTGATCACTTTGTATGGATAGACGAACCTAATATTATTATTTCAGCCATTGAAAAATTAGTAAATAAGTTAGATTGATTGTTTTTACTTCAGAATAATAACTTAAAGTTAATATTGAACAGGCACAGGATCAAGACTACGCCATAAATACCAAGTAGCAACAGTACGATAGGGTTTCCAACGTTGGGAAAGTTCTTTGATTTGATTTTTTGTTAAGGCTTTTTCTTTCCCATAATGCAACTGAATTGCATTGATTAAACCTAAGTCAGCTATAGGAAAAATATCGCAGCGATGTAAGTGAAAAATCAAAAACATTTGTGCTGTCCACGGACCAATTCCCTTAATAGAAGTTAGTTGTTGCATAACCTCTTTATCATTCATTTTCGACCAAGATTGAGGGGTAAGAATACCATTTTGAAACGCTTGGGTAATATTGGTAATATAGCTGATTTTTTGCCGAGATAAACCACACTGACGTAATAATTGAGTATCTGTTTTTAGATAATTTTCAGGGGTTATTTTTCCTAATAAAGACTCTACTCTCTGATTGATTGCGTCCGCTGCACTAACAGAAATTTGTTGTCCTATGATGGCGTTAACTAAAGTTAAGAAAGCATCGTGATGATTGATCATGGTTTCTGAGGGATATGAGGCGATAAGATGGGCTAAAATAGCATCATTTAATCTTAAGTATTTCTTAGCTTCTTGCCAATAATGGGGACAACTCATAACGATATCACCTATGAAACTCGAACTTTACACACCAGAAATCGTCACAACTGTCAGTTTTGTGCTAACGTTTCCGTAAAACATTATATTAAATTCCGTTTATAGTATAACCTCGGTGACCATGACTTATGCCCATCACCCCCATAAAAAAAGCAATAAGCAAACTCTCCTCCAAACAACGAAAATGGTCGATGCTAGGTCAACGAACCCCGAAACGGGTTAATAGTTGGTTTAAGTGGTTATCTCCTGGCCTGTTTGTCAAGCGTTGGTTGCTCATTAGTGCCACAGGTTTGTTACTATCTGTGCTAGGTCTAGCCATTTGGGTAAAATTAACCCCAGTTAACCGTTTATTAGAACTTGTCTCCCAACTCCTCGAAGCTGTTACAACCCAAGTTCCTAGCTATATATCTGGTCCAGTGGCTGTTTTGATAGGAGTATTTCTGTTATTATGGGGACAGAGTCGTACAGTGGGTTCTATCACCGATGCGTTCCCGGATGGGGATCAAGAATTAGTTGATCGCCTCTTAACCCATCGTCGTCTACATCGTGGCCCAAAAATTGTGGCTATTGGTGGAGGAACAGGATTATCGACCCTATTGCGAGGTTTAAAGCAGTACAGTGCTAACATTACAGCTATTGTTACTGTAGCTGATGATGGCGGTTCTTCGGGGCGACTTAGAGAGGAAATCGGAGTTTTACCCCCTGGAGATATTCGGAACTGTATGGCTGCGTTAGCAGATGAAGAAAAGTTGTTAACGGAGTTGTTTCAATACCGTTTTCAAGCAGGGGAAGGACTCACCGGTCATAGTTTTGGTAACTTGTTCTTGACAGCTATGACAGCTATAACCGGACGAGATTTTGAAAAAGCAATCGCAACTAGTTCAAAGGTTCTTGCTATTCGAGGTAAAGTTTTACCAGCAACCTTGAGTGATGTCCGTTTGTGGGCTAGATTAGATGATGGTCGTTTTGTGGAGGGGGAATCTAATATTACCGAAGCTGGTGGTAAGATAACACAGATTGGTTGTTTTCCTGAAAATCCACCTGGTTTACCAGCTGCGTTACAAGCGATTCGTGAATCTGACTATATTATACTCGGTCCAGGAAGTCTTTACACCAGCGTTATTCCTAATCTTTTAGTCCCAGAAATTAGGGATGCTTTAGCTAAGGTAAAAGTTCCTCGCATTTATGTGTGTAATATTATGACACAACCTGGGGAAACCGATGGTTACAGCGTATCTGATCATATTAAAGCGATCGATCGTGTTTGTGGACAAAGGATTTTTGATGCTGTTTTAGTACAACGAACTTCTCCTTCTGAAATGGTGGCGAAACATTATGCTAAAGAACATTCCTATCCTGTACTTTTGGACAAGGATAATATAACTAAGTTGGGATGTCGCATCGTTTTAGCTAATATTATGGACGAAGATGACATGATGATTAAAGTGAGTCATCATCCCCAAAGATTATCTAGGGTGTTGTTACGTTGGTACAGCAAAAAGTGATGATTGGAAAGGTTATTGGAGCATAGTTTATATTTAAGAAAATATCTATTTTGGTGAATGTTTAGACCATAGTACAATAAATTGATTACGAGAGGGGAATAGTTGTACCCAGTATTTAAAATTATACTTCTTGATTTATTTATGGATTTAATATTATATATTTAAAGTAGTTAATGAAATGTTTATTAATACTGAACCTTTTAATGATAGAGGACAAAGAGGAGAAAGGAGAGTATGGGAAAAAATTAAACAAGCATTTGAACAGAAAAAATGCTTAGTCTATTGGCGTTACCCTATTTTTCCATTAGGAGGAAAAGTCCGCAAGGAGGCTGATATTTTAATTGCTGATTTTGAGTTAGGATTAATAATTATCGAAGTTAAATCTTTATACATTGATCAAATAGTTAGTATTCAAGGACATTCTTGGAATTATCAAAACTTTTACATTGATTCAGGAAACCCCTATAAACAAGCAGAAAGTCAATTATTTTCTTTATTAGAACATTTTAAACAAGAACCGAATTTATCTAATCAAATTACTACTAGAGTGTTAATTGCTTTACCTTTTATTACCTCAAAACAGTGGAAACTGAGAGGATTTAATAAACTGGTTAGTAACCCACCTATACTATTTCAAGATTACCTACTTTCTGTGGAAAATATTGAGAAAGTAATTAAGCAAGCATCGTTAATTACCTGTGGCAAAAAAGTTAGTAATTATCAATGGAAATTAATGCTAAATATACTATCAGGAAAACCTGTTCTGCATAAAAATTTTCATCAAGTCTTAGGTCAAAATAATAGTAAGGGTAAAATTTTACAAAACCTAAAAAATCATTTATATGACTTTGATCTACAACAGGAAAAAATTGCCAAGCAAATTCCCAAAGGATTTCAAAGAATACGAGGAATTGCTGGTTCCGGCAAAACGGTGTTACTGTGTCAAAAAGCAGCCATTATGCACTTAAAGTATCCTCACTGGAAAATTGCTTTTATTTTCTTTTCTCGTAGTCTTTATGGAGAAATTATACAACAAATTGATAAATGGGTTAGATATTTTAGTCACCAACAACAAACCTACAACATAAATAATCAACAATTACAAGTCTTTCATGGTTGGGGTTCTCGGGAACAATTAGGATTTTATCGTTTCCTATGTCAACGAACCGGAGTAGTTCCTTTAGGAGTTAATCAAACCAGCTTTCAAGAACCATCAGAAGCATTAGGAGAAGTGTGTGTTAACCTATTAAATCAAACTGTAATTCCTCCAATTTTTGATGCTATTTTAATCGATGAAGGACAAGACTTTATGGTTGAAAATTGGCTTCATCAAGGAAAGCAGCCTTTTTATTGGTTGGCTTATCAAGCATTATATCCAATTGATGCTATTAACATCAAAGAAAAAAGATTGATTTGGACTTATGACGAATTACAAAGTTTAGATAATTTAGAAGTTCCTCATGCCAGCGAAATTTTTGGAGAAGAATTAGGTAATATTGTCACAGGAAAATACGAAAATGGAATTAATAAAACAGAAATCATGTCTTGTTGTTATCGTACTCCCCACTCTATTATTATCGCTGCTCACGCTATGGGAATGGGATGGTTACGGCCTCAAGGGATGTTAACAGGAATCACTGACAAAAAAGATTGGCAAAGTTTGGGTTATGAAATTGAGGGAAATTTGTTTGAAGGAGAAGAAATAAGCATTACAAGATCTTTGAAAAATTCACCTAATCCGTTATATGGAACCTATCCAGATTCACTAATAAAATTCAACAAGTATTTATCAAGACAACAAGAAATTAGTGCTTTATATCAACAAATTTATCACAACTTACGTAACGATGGATTACGACCAACCAAAGATATTTTAGTATTAGTTTTAGGCAATTATTTTGAGTCTTTTCAATTGCAACAAACTATCGCTAATTTTCTCATTAGACAAGGAATCGACATTTATATTCCAGGGAGTAACAAATGTAATGATTTAACCCAAGAAAATAATTATAATCCTAATCAATTTTGGTACGAAGGTGCAGTAACTATTTCTCACATTCATCGCGCCAAAGGACAAGAAGCAAACATGGTTTATCTTGTAGGAATAGATCAGATTGCTAAAGCAGAAAATAACCTATTATTACGCCATCAATTATTTGTAGCAATGACTCGATCGCAAGGATGGTTAACTATAAGTGGAATTGGGAATTATTCCCTATTTCAAGAGTTAGAAAATGTCCTCAAACAAAAAGACAAATTCACCATCAATTATACAAGCGCAGAACAAAGAGAAATAATCTTCACAGAAGCAGCAGAATTATTACAACGCTATCGCTTAGGAGAAAGAAATTTTCAACAAGCTGAACTTTCTGACATGGACTTACAAAACCTCAACTTAGAAAAGATTAATCTTATCGGTGCTAATTTATCAGGAACTAATTTACAATATAGTAACCTAAATCGTGCTAGACTAATTGCAGCAAATTTAGAAAATGCTAACTTAACAGGAGCTAGTTTAGTTAAAGCTAAATTAATCGGTGCCAATTTAACCAATACAAACTTAACAAATGCAGATTTAAGAAATGCAGATTTAACTGATGTTATTCTCAATAATACCCAAGGAATGACTAATCCCTAATAACCAATAACTGATAATTGAAACAACCCTATGACTTTAAACGGAGATAATGCTTTTCTCAATCTTAATTATGAACCTGCTTTAGAAAATTTAGGAGACGACTACTACGATAAAGTACCTGCAGCGCAATTTCCTCAACATATTTTAAGGTTTCGTAACGATGATTTATTGCCTCAATTAGGGTTGTCATCTAAAAATATAAACGATCAACACTTCATCGAAGCTTTCGGTAAATTTCAAGGGATGAGACCCTTTCTTGCTCTACGATATCATGGTTATCAATTTGGGCAATATAATCCTTTTCTCGGAGACGGTAGAGGGTTCCTCTACGGACAAGTTAGAGGAGTCAATGGGGAATTATACGATTTTGGCACAAAAGGGTCAGGACAAACTCCTTATTCTCGGGGAGGTGACGGTAGATTAACCTTAAAAGGAGGGGTGAGGGAAGTCTTAGCAGCAGAAACCTTACACAGAATGGGAGTCAATACCTCCCGTTGTTTAAGTTTAGTGGAAACCGGAGAATCTTTGTGGCGAGGAGATGAACCCTCCCCCACCCGTTCTTCTGTTATGATTCGGGTGAGTCATTCTCATATTCGTTTTGGAACATTTGAGCGTTTATATCATATCAAACGTCCAGATTTAATCAAGAAACTATTGGATTTTGTCATTGATATTTATTACCAGGAAATCGACTTAAATTCTCCTGATCGTTACGGTGTATTTTATCAAGAATTGGTGAAGCGTCACGCTAGATTAGTAGCACAATGGATGGCGGCAGGGTTTTGTCATGGGGTATTAAACACAGATAATATGTCCATTACAGGGGAAAGTTTCGATTATGGTCCCTACGCTTTTATTCCCACTTACGATCCCGGTCTTACTGCCGCCTATTTTGACTACGAAAACCGATACTGCTATGGAAATCAGCCTTTAATTGTTCGGGTCAATTTGGAAATGTTACACCTACCCTTAATGACCATTGTTTCTGCTAAAACTTTAGAAGCGTCTTTGAATAATTTTGATGACTATTATAAAACGGCTTATACCCAAGAAATGTTAAAGAAGTTAGGATTATTTGGCTTAATTGAAGATGGAAAAGAATTAGTAAATGTGACAGTAGATGCTCTGAAAAAAAGCCAAGCCAGTTACCATCAATTTTTCATCAATTTGATGACAGAAATCAATGAATGTTGGTGGAAAGACGAGTCAATAGTATTAGAAAATAGCAATTTATCGGAAACTCATTGGGAAAATTGGCGAAGAATTTATGTCAAAACTCTGAATAAAGTATCTCCCAATCAGATAGACAAAATAAAGGAAACTATGAATCAATTTAATAGCCAGATACCTTTACTAAGACCCCAAATAGAATCCGTGTGGGAAGCGATCGCCAACGAAGATAATTGGCAACCTTTTAATCAGTTAGTTAAGGAAATACAAGCAAAATAAAAACCTAATCATGACATTAATTACATGAAATGTAGTTATAGCATTTCTCATACTTGTGAGGTACAGAGGTTATCACTTTGAGGCAGGAGGCAGGGGGCAGGAGGCAGGAGTTAGGTGTACCTCATGAGTCCGATAAAAGCTATATAATAATAATTCTCAGTCTAATTATTCCTTATTAAAAAGTCTTATAAAATGAGGTTAACTGAGGATTACCTTCAAAATTAGTGTCAACCAAACAAGGAGAATTACTGTGTTTCTCGACGAACTGCAACCCATTTTTAAAGAATTAATCCAACAACCCCTTGCCTTTACCGGAGGTTTGCTTTCTGGCGCACTCAAGCTGCAACTGTCAGAAGACCCCTTAAAAAGTTGGCTACAAGACCAGGGTATGACCGATTATAACTATACCGATACCACCAAAGATAACGGTAGCGGTCCACAAACCATATCCATTGATTAGGGTGAAACACACCAAGACAGGGGTTGAGACATACTCATCCCCTCTCCCTCCTGCTTGTTACTTTTGGAGTAAATTCGGGCATATTAGAACCAGATGACCGGGTGACGGTAATCTTGACCCCTTTTGTATCCGATTGGTCAAAGTCCATAATGTGACATCGGTAAGAGTGAATGAGCTACTGTGTAAACCCATCTTGCGCCCAACCCAAAAACCCTAATAACGTGGCAGTCTGTCAATCTTGTGGTTCTCAACTGCGATTAAATAAACGCTATCAACCCCTGGGTATTCTGGGGAAAGGAGGTTTTGGGGCTACTTTTGGAGCGGCAGACCTCTCCCTTCCAGGAAATCCCATTTGCGTTGTCAAGCAACTACGACCCGCCAGCGACGACCCCCAAGTGTATAAAATGGCTAAGCAGTTGTTTGAAAGAGAAGCTGAAACCTTGGGAAAAGTAGGCAATCACCCCCAAGTGCCTAGATTATTAGATTATTTTGAGCAAAACAAAGAATTTTATCTAGTTCAAGAATACGTCAAAGGGTACAACCTCCATCAAGAGGTCAAGAAACAAGGGCCTTTTAGCGAAGGAGGGGTTAAACAATTTTTGACAGAACTCTTACCAATTTTAGAGTACATCCATTCCCAAAAAGTCATTCACCGAGACATCAAACCAGCTAACCTCATTCGCTCTCAAAACGACCGCAAACTGGTATTAATTGACTTTGGGGCGGTAAAAAACCAAGTCAATTCTATGGTAGCCAATAATGCCCAAACCGCCTTTACTGCCTTTGCTGTGGGAACCGCAGGTTTTGCTCCCCCGGAACAAATGGCCATGCGTCCTGTTTACGCCAGTGATATCTATGCAGTGGGTGTGACTTGTGTGTACTTATTAACCGCTAAAACCCCTAAAAGCATTGGTTGTGACCCCGAAACCGGAGAAATTGCCTGGGAACCCTATGTGGATATTAGTAACTCTTTTGCCAAAGTTCTGAAAAAAATGTTGGAGGTATCGGTAAAACATCGCTACAAGTCCGCAGAAGAGGTCTTAGACGCTATGTCTATGGCTCCTTATGAACAGGGAATGCAGGATAGTATGACCACCATGATTTCTGGGTTCAAGACTGCTGATGGGTCATCAAACCCCAATTCTTCGGTGACTACAGGGTTAATGAGTACGTCACCATCGACGAGAACTAGAAAAAATCATCTTTCTTCTTTTTCTACGGGTATTAATCAGTCTATATCTACTGATGTTAAGGGGGGTGAGACAAGAGCAGAAAGTGTTTACAATATAGCTCAACAAACTACTGGCCATCGTCGTGGTTATGGAAAAACAACCTCTTTTTCTAATAACACAAAAACCAAGAAAGGAAAGAAAAAATGGCAAGAAAAAAATTTATTAGAAGCTTATGGGAAAGGTCGCCGAGACTTTGCCCATCTAGAATTAAATGAACTTAATTTAGCTAAGGCTTGTTTACCAGGAATTAACTGGTATGATTCCAAATTAAGTCGTGTTAATTTACAAGGAGCCGAGTTATCTCGCGCAGATTTGGGTAGAGCAGATTTAAGTTATGCTGTTATGAAAAATGCTAATTTAAATGAGGCTTATTTGGGTTATGCGAACTTAAGTGGTGCTGATTTAAGAGGGGCTAATTTATGCGGAGCTAACCTCACTTATGCTAACTTACAAGGGGCTAACCTTTGTGGTGTTGATCTCAGTTCTGCGCGCATTACTGAGGCTCAATTGTCTTTAGCCAAAACAAATTGGCGGACGGTTATGCCTAGCGGAAAACGAGGATTTTGGTAGATTTTTTGAATTTAATTCTTATTAGGAAACTCTGGTAAATGGATTAAATAACATTGATATTCATCTGACCAAAGGATAACAATAGTATAAGGTGATTGCATCATTCAGACTCCTTATTTTGAATTTCTTTTAATTTAATGAGTGTTTTTTGAACTTGCTTTTCTAGATAACGTTTAGCATAATCTTCATCTGTTCCTGATACAGTTATTATTTATATCTATATTTTATTCGGTTTAATTAGGAGAGTTATGAAAAATTATTTGATTAAGTTTTTCTACTAATTTATAAACAGTTGTTGATGGATTTTGATTATGTCTTTTAATACTTTCTTCAACATCAATTTCTTCTTCGTTATTTTTATTATCTTGACTGTTATAGCTGTTCCAAAGTTTTTTAGCAAACTTAATAGCATCATACCAAATCCGCTCTTTTTAACCCCCTTATAAAACCCTTTACTAATAGATGA
>NZ_JARVCN010000490.1:0-18620 GCF_038442745.1 Crocosphaera sp. Alani8 | reverse complement strand
CTTTGTCCCCTAACTTTCGGCGAGTCCCCCCAGACTTTTTGAGAAGCTTCGTTTCGGCAGCAGTGGAGCGTTGAGTAATACCACTGCCATGAATTAAAATATCAATAGTTCCATAATAATTAAAAGCTTGATCAGCTTTATCAGCCAAAGTCTCAGATTGTGTTAAATCAAGAGATAAAATTTGTACTTCTGCTTGATATTTAGTTATACAATTATTCGCAACCCGTTGTAATTCTTGTTCTCTACGGGCTGATAAAATAAGTTTAGCTCCATTGGCAGATAATTGATAGCTCAGAGCTTCTCCAATACCTGAAGAAGCTCCCGTAAGCCAAATAACTTTATCTTTAATTTGAGTCATAAATCTCCGAATCTACGCCTAAACAGTTGACTAAAATACCATGTATAAAGGGTAGTTTTTGAGGTTAGGAAGTATCAACTATATCGCTTGACAATTAGTTGGGGTACTGCACTAAATTTCTGATAAGATTTAGAGTAACAGATAAAGCTTACATAGCATTCCTCAGACTAATGAACTGAGTTCTATATACTCAAAACCAGTATGGGAATTGCTATTATCTGGCTATTAATCTTCGATAGTATGACCCGCTTCGATAATAATCCCTTTAATGATTTCTGTGGATTCATCTGTGTCTACGGTTACCATTTTTGCATCAACATCAACAGATACTTTCGCCTCTGGTTTTTCTCCTGTAATAGCTTTAGTAATGGCATCAGCACAACCACCGCAAGCAATACTAGGAACTTTTAAAGTTATGGTCATAATAAATTAGTTGATCATCATTCTACCCCTTAATCATAATTTTATCTTAGTTTAAGTGGGCATTTTTTAACAAAAAGTTTGTTTTAACTAACAGTTATTGACTCGCTTTTTTTAAAGCATTAATTTCTGCTAAAGCCGCCTCAGCAGCTATGGTTTCCCCCATTTTTGCCCAGATGTCAGCCGCTTTTTGAAAATCAGCGATCGCTTTTTCGGTTTCTCCAAGATCAACAAAAGTCAATCCCCGGTTAAAATAGGCTTCTCCGTACATAGGATCGATGGTAACTGCCTCAGTAAAGTCAATTTTTGCCAATTCTGGGCTTTCTGAGTTAAGATGAGCTAATCCTAAGTTATTTTGAGCAAAAGCATCATTAGGATTTATTTTTATCGCTTTTTCATAATCTGCGATCGCTTTTTCATCTTCCCCTAGCTGTAGATAAACATTGCCTCGGTTAACATAAGCTTGACCCATTTGTGGGTCTAATGCTAATGCTTGGCTGAAATCTGCCAATGCTTCCTCAAATTGACCCAAACTGCTGTAAACAAACCCCCGATTAAAATAAGCGTTAACATCTTGAGGATTTTCCGCAATAACTTGCTCAAAATCTCTTAAAGCTCCCTCATAGTTACCCTGACGAGTTTTTTCTATGCCTTGCTGTACCATTTCCACGGTATCTACTATCATTACCGAGGACTCAATAGGAACCGAGGAAGATTGATGACTACAACCGATTATAAAAGCGATAACTAACAATGAAGATAAGTAAAACCCAGTATTTTTATGTCTGAAAATGTATGAACCGTTAAAAAGCGAAAATTTGGCAATTTGACGAAAAAAATTAAACATTGAACTAAATTATCTTTATTAACAAGGGTCAAAATAAACTTATATCCTCACTTGATTGATTTTTAAGCACAAAAACTACCATTTGTCAACTAGACAAAACAAAAATAACTAGGTATATTGGCTGAGACAGATATCGTGTGGTGAGGAATAGTATACCGTGAAAAATTTATTATTATCTATCATTATGATAGCGTTAGGCTCTATACCTGCACAGGCACAAACAGCCACCTATTATGCTTCTCATTATCAAGGGCAGAAAACAGCATCAGGGGTACGATTTAGTAATAGTGCCATGATGGCTGCTCATCCTAGTTTACCTTTTGGCACAAAAGTCAAAGTGACCAATCGTAAGACTGGAAAAAGTGTTATTGTTCGTATTGTAGATCGCTGTCGTTGTAGTCTGGATCTATCCCAAAGTGCTTTCAGCACAATTGGTTCCTTAAAATCAGGCAGAATCCCCGTTAAAATTACAGTCTTGAATTAATAAAGTCTTAATAATAGTCCCTAATAACAAAATAGCTAGTGATTGGGATCAGTCACTAGCTTAGTTTTAATTATATTTACGGTTATCTTAAATTAGTTGCTGTTACCAACAAAAGCAACGGTTAAACTATCATTGGCTAAGAAATGATCTAAGTGATAAGCTCTCTCTTCAGTTTCAAGTAATATTTTTTCCAGTTGATAACGAGTAGCTCTATCCCCTAAGCTCTCAGCTTGGGTTGCTTGTCTACGCAACACCTTAATAATAGCCTGCTCTGCTGCTAGGTCGTTCTCTACCATTGTGCGACAGTCGTACATACCGTCTTTTTCTGGCTCAAAACAACATAATTCAGCCAATTTGCTAAAGCTGGCCACAGGAATTCCACCTAATCCATTTAAGCGTTCTGCTAAATCGTGGACGTGTTCGCGAGCTTCTTCGTAACTTTCACTAAAATACTCGTGCAAGGAGTAAAATTCTGAGCCTTCTACCAAAAAATGGTGTTTTTCGTATTGTAAAAAAAGTGCTTGAAAACTGGCGATGAGTAGATTTAATCCCTCACAAACAGGGGTAGTAACACTTTTATCTAATGCAACTGGGTTTTCTCCTACTTCACCAAAAGCACGGAGCAGGCCTTGAGCAGTTTCCATGTCTGTAAATTCCCTTTTGAACGATACTTCTATCATTAAAATAACTCATTTCAGCAGTAGTTTATCAAGACTCTGTGAAATTGTCTAAAAATATTCACCTTTGTCCAAACCTTACTAAGTAAAGTCTTACGTCCGTTCTAGCCAGGGTTAAGCAGGGATTTTTTTTTGAAAAATAGTTGAGAATCTATATCATTTATATGGTACACTAGGTGAAGAAACAATGACAATTATCTTCAGTTGCTTGAGTCCATGAATTTAACCAATCTCCCTTTTGAAACCAGGCAAGTTGTTGAGGTCGATTCATGCAATCGTTGGATTGTCTTCCGTCGTCTTCAGGAACTAGACATTCCTTGTTTTTGTGAAACCCACAAACCCCTGGAGGTTCATGCATCAAACCCTACAGCCATAATACAGTTGTGGAGTGTGACAAAACAATATTCAGCGTCCCGTCAGGAATTAATTGACTGGCTTCAGGACTGCTGGCATTTTAACAAACGTTAAATTATTCAGATTATCAATTTAAGAAAATTTTAAATAAAAAATAATGTCAAAAACTAATACGACATCACAATTTCGTATAGTAGGTCAACTAGAAAGTTTTGTCATTAAAAAAGGTGACAAAATTAAATATCTACGGCTCAAAGTTGAAGAGAGGGAATATTGGTTAAAAATTCCCAAGAAATTACGCCCAGAAATCCCTCTCACTATGGTTCCTGGAACCTGGCTAGAAATCGAAGGAAACCGAGAATTTAAGAAAAGCAAGGGATTTTTTCAACTAGAAGCCAGCCAGATCAAATTGTTACCAAATCCTGACATTCCCTATGCGGTTATTGTCTCAGAACCCGAGTCAAACCCTGTTGGAAAAATTCTCGTTTGTCAAAAATCTAGCTGTTGGAAACGAGGAGGAAAAAGTGTCTATCAACGGTTAGAACAAGAATTAGAACAACAGGGACTAGGGGATCGAGTTAAGGTTAAGTTAACGGGATGTTTAAAACAGTGTAAGAAAGGACCTAGCTTAGTGATTATGCCCCATAAAGCCCGTTATGGTCAAGTTAAGCCAGGACAAGTCCAGGAGTTATTAACCAAGCATTTTAACCCCTAAACAATAAGACCACAGCATAAACAGAAATACCCTCTTCTCGCCCCACTGGGCCTAGCTTTTCGTTGGTGGTTGCTTTGATACCTACTTGATCACGATTGATCTGTAGGGAGTGAGCAAGCTTTTCCTGCATAGGCCGTAAGTGGGGTTTCATTTTGGGTTTTTCAGCAATAATCACAGAATCAATATTACCAACGTGCCAACCCCGCACCCGTATCAACTGATCTACTTGTTGCAATAGTAATAAACTGTCAGCTCCTGACCATTTTGGATCGGAGGGGGGAAAATAGTGGCCAATATCTCCTAAACTTAATGCTCCTAACATAGCATCCATAATGGCATGGGTGAGCGCATCAGCATCGCTATGTCC
This sequence comes from Crocosphaera sp. Alani8, assembly GCF_038442745.1. Lineage (NCBI taxonomy): Bacteria > Bacillati > Cyanobacteriota > Cyanophyceae > Chroococcales > Aphanothecaceae > Crocosphaera > Crocosphaera sp. Alani8. Next base: position 14,398 of record NZ_JARVCN010000490.1, on the reverse strand, counting down.
TAATAATCCCAGAGAATGGGGAATATTGACACCACCCAAAATTAAGGGGCGATCGGAGACTAAACGATGAGTATCATAACCGTTACCGATGCGGATGTTCATAAGTTAATTTCTAACTGATTTTATCAATGTATAAATTATATCAAGGGAAGAAAGATAAATATCTTTTCTGTGTATAAAATAAACAGACAGAATCCCTCGTTGTTGAACCTATACCAAGCTTACTTAAAATTCCGATCATTACGACCAAATTAGACTTAAGAATCACCTAAAATTAATCGTTGACGGTGAATGTTAGTTAACTGTAATTCTATCCCAGATATCCTTTCTAACATCAAAATAACCTGTTGAGGTTGTAGCATTGTGCCATCATTACGACAACTGCCAATGTACTGCAAAATAACCTTATTATCTTGATAAGATTCTAAGGATAAATGGGACAAACGATCTCGGAGATTAACTGTTTTCTTTTTACCTGACTTCGTTCTTTTTTCCCAGTTAATTTCTGAACTGTTTAAGATATTTTCAAGCCAATTTTTCCAAATTTCCTCAGAGAAGATATGCTCAGTTTCCACCGTAATTAAATATTCTGCCTCCTCCAATAGTCGAGTAGCTGAGGTAGACTTAACCGATACCTCTTCTACTTGATAAACGGGAAGATCTGAGGGTAACTGTTCCTCTAAAGCGTGACGAAACTTATCAACATCGATCATTTCAGTTAACTCAAAATCGACAATTTCGCCGTTGCTAGTTACACCCAAAGTTAACGCATTGGCAATAGAAATTCTTGGCCCCGGATGATATCCCCCCGTAAAAGAAATTGGCAGGGCTGCACGACGCACCGCTCGATCAAATAACCTCACCAAATCAAGGTGGCTAACTAACGCCATTTCTCCAATTTTGCCAAAATGAACCCGAAACCTTTGTAACCTTTCTGGATTGGGCTGGAAATGACCAGTGAATTCAGGAATTGCTGGGGGTTGCACTACAACGTTATGACCAAAATCTACCCCACAAACCCCACAATGGGAACAACGGTCAAAAGAACAGTCGGGGACTGTTGCTGATTCTAAAGCTTGTTGTAAATCCTCTTGTAACCATTTTTTGTCGATGCCTGTATTGATATGATCCCAAGGTAAAGGAGCGTTGTATAGGTCTATATTTCCTTGAAAAACGTTCCATTCTCCCTCTTCTACCTGACGATACTTCCAACTTAACCCAGCTTCATCGATCGCCTGTTCCCACGCTTCGTAAGCTTTTTGAGCATTTTCCCACCAGGAGTCCATCCCCGCACCTAATTCCCAAGCGCGACGAATGACAGGAGCTAAACGGCGATCGCCTCTACCGATAAAATCCTCCATAGCAGAGATTTTGACATCGGTATAATTAGCTTTAACTCCTCTAAGACTACGAAACGCCTCTCTCAATAACTCCTGTTTCCGTTTAAACTCTGCGGTGGAAACAGAATGCCACTGAAATGGTGTATGAGGTTTCGGGGTAAAATTAGACACTGTAATGGTAAATTGCAGGGGTTTACGCCCTTTGAGGCGACATTCTTGACGCAACCACCGTACTGTCTCGACAATCCCCAACACATCGAGATCCGTTTCCCCTGGTAAGCCAATCATAAAGTAGAGTTTAACTTTATCCCAACCTTCTTCAACGGCGGTTTTCACCCCTCGCAATAACTCTTCATTGGTTAACCCTTTATTGATCACATCTCGCATTCTTTGAGTACCGGCTTCTGGGGCAAAGGTTAGCCCTGACTGACGGTTGCCGCCGACAATATTGGCAATATTTTTATCAAACCTGTCTACTCGTTGACTGGGTAGAGATAGGGTAATATTTTCATCTTTAAGACGGTTTTTAATTTCTGTTCCCACTGCAGGAAGGGCTAAATAGTCGGAGCAACTCAACGACAATAATGAAAATTCATTATGCCCTGTTTCCCTAATACCCCGTTCGATGGTTTCGATGACATCATCTGGTTGCACATCCCTGGCTGGACGAGTTAACATTCCTGGTTGACAAAAACGACATCCTCTGGTGCAACCTCTTCTTATTTCTACTACCAAGCGATCGTGAATGGTTTCGATAAACGGCACTAAACCAATGGCATAAGCTGGCATAGGAGGGGACACACGGCGTAAAATTCTTGGGGGTACATCCGGTCGGTTGGGGACGACTTCTCCTGCTTCGGTTATGTCATAAAAGCGAGGTACATAAACTCCTGGAATTTGCGCTAAATCTAATAATAATGATTCTTTAGTCAGGTTGTTGGCCTTCCCTTGTTCTATAATTAAACCGATTTCTGGTAATAATTCTTCCCCATCTCCCAGAGCCATAAAATCAAAAAATTCTGCAAAAGGTTCGGGGTTAGATGTGGCGGTTTGTCCCCCGGCAAAAATTAAAGGATATTCTCCCAAATTTCTTTCTTTCCAGGTTAAGGGGATTTGAGCTAAATCTAGCATCTCCAAGATATTAGTAGCCCCTAATTCATAACTGAGGTTGAAGCCTAAAATGTCGAAATCCTTAAGAACTCGGCGAGATTCTAGGGCAAATAAGGGTGTTTGGGTTTCTCGTAATTTCTGAGCTAAATCTGGTGCTGGTAAGTAGGTACGATCGCAGAGTTGACGGGGCTGTGCATTAATAATATTGTAGAGAATGATATGACCTAAATTAGACGCTCCCAATTCATAAACCTCTGGGTAGGTTAAAACCCACCGTACTTTTCCCCGGTTCCAGGGTTTATGTTTAGCTCCTAATTCATTGCCCAAATAACGGGCAGGTTTATTAACCTCTGGGGTTAGTAGTTTCTCAATAGCAATACCCACAAACAAACCTCCGGCACTTCCCTTATTGTCTCTTGCTTTTCTAATATACTGGAAGTGTGGAGGAGTAAGCCAATGATTGATTTTATTATTATTATTTTTTAAGCAGCTATTTTTTGGTCAAATAATGACTCGTAGGTTTGACGGTTTTCGTAAATTTCCAAAGCTCTATCTAACTGAGTTAATTCAAAAATGATACGAACCGACGGTGATAGAGAGCAAACACTCAGTTTTTTGTTAAGACCCTGAGCAACACGGAAAACTGATACAATTGCCATAAGTCCCGCACTGTCAATAAACTCGACTTGGCGCATATCCACTAAAAAATTTCCGTCAGAGTTATTAGTAACAAAACTCATTAACTGCTGTTGAAAACTGTCTACATTAGCAGCTGTAATGTAACCATTTGGTTCAAAAACAGCCACCCTTAAATCAGTCAAAAGACTCCCCATCGTTAGTATCTATCCTCAAGTTGAAAATTAGTTTACTTATGGTATGACCAAATTATAATCACTTTTTTGTTAATTGGCTCTAGTCTTAACCCTTTCAATAAGTTTTTCCAAGAAATTAATCTTAGTTTAATAAAAGGTTAATGTTTTAGACCGAGCTATGATTTTTGTTTATTTTGGCTAGGGTTGAGTTTCAGTCTATTAATATAGAAATTATACCCAGATCTAGCCATAATGTGGCCCTTCCTTTGTATCACTTTGTTAAGTGATCGAGTAATAGTTTAGCATTGTATCAGTTTTTTTGTAAAAAAAAGTTAAGCAAGCTACAAAAATTACTGTCCCACTAATGGTTTACTAGAGATCATAACGGTTGTTAAAAAATCACAAAAATTATCAGTCATTGATAATAGTAGAAGTAAGACCATTCTCCACATCTACCAACTTAGCCGAAAATCCCCTGTTGTCAAGAGCGGAGAAAGATCTGTGAACCGGCCTCCTTTAATTCGTCAATTAGTCGAAAAAGCGTTGCATCTCAAACGATTGACCCCAGAAATCGAGATGGCTATTAACCATGAGTTAACCCGTACTGGTTATATTTCTGATGTGGACTATGAAGCTTTGGAATTATTAATGTCAGAGATGGATGAAGGGCGAATTCGTTTTACCTAAAAAACTGTGAGCGAGAGAAAGCCATCCCATTTTAACCGATGGCAGTGGAGAGGGGCTGTGGGGCAAATTCGATTAGCCTAGTCTGTTTTATTCTTTCATCCCCATGAACCAAGTTAAAAGTCCACCAGCAATAGCCATAATTCCTAAGCTCAGTAAAACTGGTTGTAGACCAAATAAAGTTTCAGCAATACCAGCCAACGCTAAGGGTAAAGACAAGGCAATGTTAACTGCGTTGTTTTGCAAGCCAAAAACTTTACCACGCATATCCACAGGGGTTTCTGCTTGGATAATGGTTTGCATGGGGACCCCAACAAAGGCGGCGAATACTCCTAAAAATGTGATCATCAGTAGGGTTAACCACAAACTACTGGTAGATAATGATAAACCCACTAAGGAAACAGCCATTCCCATTGCTCCCCATAAACCCAACTGATTATTACGGAATTTTTGTCCCCAATTCCCTAAAACTGTAGCACCACAACCCATCCCTAAGCCACCAGTGGCTAATAAAAAGCCAAATTTTTCGGCCTTCATTCCTGGAATAGTTTCCGCCATACGAACTGCTAAAACCGATAGGGCGGCAAAAATACAAAATAAAATTACTAATTGAAGTAAAGCATTACGAACCCGATGATTAGCCTTTAAATAACGAATACCGTCTTTAATATCTTCGAGGACGTGGGGCTGTTCTTTTTCCCGTTTTTGTTGTTTTTCTCCTGTTTTTAAGAATATAAGCACTAAACCAGCAATAAAATAAGAAGCTCCTACTAAAAAGGCTTTACCTTCTTCCCAGGAAAAACCCAGATTTTCGGCAAAATGGGAAGCAACTTCCAGTAAAGGATCACCTATGGCAAAACCAACAATTGTCATAGCCATCATGGTGGTAGTGAACAGGGAATTAGCCGATAATAGGTGACGACGTTTGACTAGTAGGGGAATGGTAGCTTGCTCTGCCGGGGCGAAAAATTGAGTAATGGTAGAATCTATTAGGGTCAAGGTGAAGAGAACAATAAAACCTAATGGTAATAAAAAGGGTTCTTGGGTTTGATATTGTTCAACCCGCAACCACTGAGGCAGCCAAGTCATACTTAAGGTAAAGGAATCTTCCTGACATAGCCAGAGTAGGGGAGGAATAATGAACACAAGGGCTGCACGAACAAAGTTAGAAATTACTAATACCCCTTTTTTCGACCAGCGATCGACATATACTCCGGCCAATGAACCAAAGAAAACTGCCGGAATGGTAAAAGCAATCATGATCGCTGATACCCAACCACTAATAGGTTGATTTTCCCCCTGAAAATGACCGGCAATAAAAGCGATCATCAATACTAAATAAACTTTGTCTGCTAATTGAGAAAATATTTGTCCTATCCAAAGAACTAAAAATTGAGGATTCTCTAATACTGGAGCAAAACCTTGACGGGGAGACTTTTTGGAACTATTGGAAAGATCCATAGATTCCTCTTGACTGGTAACATCTGGGGTTTTGTTAATAGGGGTTGGAGTGGTTTCAGAATCAGAAACGGTCATAATTTACTGTTAATTTTTTTTTCACACGCAAAACAATCGATCGCGCCATCACACATTATGGTTGGAGGGTTAAGCTAGAATTCCTAGTTCCCCTACAAGAGCTATTAAAAATATTGGGAGTACCCTAACTCGTTTTTCCACTGTTATATTCTAAATGTTTTCCACAGACGATAGTTTAGGAATGGTTTGTTTTACAAAGCTCTGTAGAGTTTGTGTTCGTTTTGTTTGCTCGAACACTTGTTTGATTTTTTTAGATAGCTTTTCTACATCTATAGTTTGATTGTTATCAATGCTAATGTCCTGTTCCTGAAAATACTCAACTAAACTTAAACCAGCGACACGGGTTAAGTAGGCAGCACTAATTCCTTGAACCGTTCCCCCTGCTACATAAGTTATGGCGTTGCTTTTGAGTAAACCGCTAATTGCATGGGTTGACAACTCTACTAATCCTAGTTTTAACATGAGTTTGCCAATGCTCCCTGCTGCGACTTGTGCTTGGGAGAGGGTGAATTTTTGCTGATAAATATTGCTTAAATCTGCTACCATTTGAGTGTTTATCGCGACTGTCGCTAATAAATCTAAGGACGCAACAGGGTTAGCAAAAGCGGTAGCTGCCGCTATCCATTGATATTTTTCCATCATAGGTAAAGCGCGCTTTAGTCTAATTTTATTTAAAATTTGTTTGGCTTGTTGTTTAACTTGTTGGGCTGCACGCCACACTTTTCCCCAAATTAATTGTTCTCTTTCTTGACTAACGATTAATTCTATTCTGTTTGTCAAAGATGAAATATTAGGAGGTTTTTTCTCAGTCCATTCTTGATAGGAGTTATTGTCTTGGTATTGACGAACTTTTAAAGAATTTGGTTGAGAAATAATTCCTATTACAGCATCTCCAGGAATGAGACTTTTAACCCTTTGTCTTATTTGTTGTAAAATGATTTCTTTTTCTTCTGAATTGTGCTGCTCAGACTCGTCCACAGCAATTAAGCAACGTTGATGATTTTCGTGAAATTTTTGTATGACTTGCCACTGAGTTTCGCTCAAATCTGTGTTCATCAAAAAAATGATTAGGTCTGCGTCGTAATTTACATTCTCAAGGTTAGATGATTTTAAGAATTTAGTTTCTTTGAGCCTGTTTTCTTGATCTATTAAAAGTTTATTTAAGCTACTTGTTACCGTACTACAATCACTTACTATTCCTACAGATATTGATTTATCGTTTAGCTTTTCTGGTAAATTTTCTGCTTGATTTTCTAGCTCTAATAAGTTACATTCTGGGTCTTCTTTTTTAATTACGTTTAATACTTTTTTGATATCAAAAATTGCTTGGTTAACCTCTGTTATACTTAGGGGCGAAAGAGGTTGATAAATTTGTTTTTGGGGCTGTTTTTTTTGCCACCACCAGACCCCTGTACCAATGGCCATCAGACTCAAAAGGCTCCATTCTCCTATAGCGATGGCTTGTTCCTGGAGAGCTTCCCCTAACCATAATAAGAAAGAAAGTCCTAAACCTGCGACGAGAATGGGTTTTTTTACCTTAACTGTCATTGTTCCCCCTCAAAGTTGCCCTAATTTTCCTTGACTTGATTCTACTCTTTTTAGGGTACTTTTTCAATTAGCTTACAGCTTCCCAAGTACGGCCAGCAATAGGTTTTGTTTGCAGGTTTGAAAGAATATATAGACGAAGAAACATCAATTGCTATATATTAATAAGTGGGTAACTTTAAGAAAGCCAAGTGGTCTTAATGCGATTCCAAACACTAGAAACCGAAGCTTTGATTTCTTTTTTTAAATACCATTGTTGAAAAGCCTTTTCGTATTCTTCTCCTTCTGTTTGGAATATTTTAAAAGTATCTAAAGTCAGGGGAAGTCCTAAAATAATTAACACATATAATGACCAAGATAGGGTTCCTATCGCCAAGAAATTCAGTAACATAAGAAAAAAATTGACAATAGTGTAGCGGATAAATTTCTGTTTAAGTTGTCTTCTGCGATGTTGATTAAATTCATCCTTTTTTTCTTGACGTTGTTTTTGTAATAGCCAATCTTTTTCAGCTAATTGTAAAACATCGGTATCAATATCTAATTCTGCTGCAATTTCCCAAAGTTGAGTACGAGACAATTCTTCAACCTCGGTTTTGCGAGCAATAGCCAAATGTAAAATTTCTTGAACTTCCTCTTTACGGTAGGATTGAGGCGGTTGTGAGTCAGAAGCAGACATATATCTTATGTAACTCGGTGGTAACTGACCAAAGGGTTTGAATCGCTGCAATCGTAAGATCGAAGGGATCTTAATCAAGCTGCTCCTATTATATTATGCCGAATTTTTCAGTGTTTTGGCTCTCTTGTGCTTGTGATTAAAGTAAAATTTTATAGTTATCCATGACAAATAGGGTGGTTAACCATTTCGTCACGGACAATCAAGCAGTTTCCTGGGACTGATCTGAACAATTCCTGAACTTTCCTGAACAAATAGGGATTTTTTCTGCTTGATATTTTTGACATACTGATGGTGTTCAGTTCGCAAAAACAAAAAAATTACAGGGAGAAGTCCAAATGAATACACAACAAGACAGAGTTCATCAAATTGTAAAAGCTGAACCATTTATTGAAAACCAGCAAGGAATAGAAGAAGAAAATAAGATCTTAAAGGATGGATTAGAGGATATTTTCGCTGAAATTACAAAATTGAAAGAAATTTTAAACCAATATGCCTAAAATATTTGCATTAAAGTCTGACAGTTACCCATCAGACTTAATGCAAGAAGTCAAAAGTGTTGCCTCTTCCTAAAAATGAAAAAAATAACTTTATTATTCATACCATTTCTTCTTTTCTTTCCTTCGCTCAGTGTTGCTGTGGGAGGGAATTTTTATGACAATACAAATAATGATAAACGAGCTTTATTGCTAAGTGAGATATCTCATCTCGATATCAAAAGCATTGTTACAAAAATTGTTAATGCTTACTTAAATAAACAAACTATAATAGAATTTGATGATAATTTAAAATCTGAGGAAGCAAAAATAATACAAGAAGAAGTTATTAATATTTTAAGTTCTTCTCAAGGTAAAATTATTGGTTATAAAGCTGCATTAACTAATCCAAGATCACAGAAAAAATTTAATGTTAATCAACCATTATTAGGAATACTCTTAGAAAAGATGTTGTTGCCATCAGGAAGCACTATTTCTCCTAATTTTGGAGCTCAACCCATGATAGAGGGAGATCTAATGGTTAGAGTTTCTAGTGAGAAAATTAATGAAGCAACCACACCTCAAGAAACATTAAAATACTTAGATGCAGTTATCCCTTTTCTGGAACTACCTGATTTAGTTTATGATGAAAATATCAAAGTTAATGGAGCAATGTTGACAGCAATCAATGTAGGTGCTAGGTTTGGCATAGTGGGTGATTTTATAAAGTTAAATCAACAAACAGCCACAACAAATAGTCTTAAAAATATTTCTGTTACCTTAAGAGATGAGTCAGGAAAAATAATTGGTCAAGGTAATAGTAATACTTTGTTAGGTGATCCTTTAAATGTAGTATTTTGGATTAAAGAAGAATTAAAAACTCAAGATAAAACACTAAAAAAAGGTGATTTATTATCTTTGGGAAGTATTACCCCCTTGATTCCTATAGAAACACAAAAAATGATTACTGCTCAATATACTAGTTTAGAGAACGACGAAGTAAGAAAAATAATGGTTAGTTTTGAACAAATTAATCAGTAGCCAAAAAAGTATTATAACTAGCTGACCTGATTTAGGTGTTAGGAGTTAAATTTTTTTTGATGAGAGAATCAGGAAAATTTTACCTCTTTAATTTTTCTAAATTATACAAACTATCACAAAAATATTGTGAATACTCGAAAGAAAATTTACGAAAATTACTTATCTTTAACTGGTGCTGATGCTATGTTACAGTATTTAATTAAAGATATTGAACAAGGAAGCTCGGCGAGGAAACCTCGCCAAGACCAGATCTTGTTTAAAGAGGATAAAAATAACGATGATTAATAGAAATCTCTCTGGAAAATATGGTTCTCATGGGACTTAAATCTGGCAAAATTATCGAGAGAGTTACGAATCAATAGGCTTAGTCTGATGGAAAAAGGATAAATCAATATAACGATGACCATCAGTAGTATGATAGATAACATCTTGAAATTGATGATCCCAAAGTATATCTTGAAAACCGTAGGAAGAACGAGCATACATAGTTTGGTCGATAGATTCATCAATGCCAGATAAGGAAGTTAATAACAGGGCTTTTTTTCTTTTTAAAGTATCGATGTCTACCTCATATAAAGGGCTGTTTTCATCGATGGTGTGCATAACTGTCCACGTCATTGCTAAAGTTGGGCTATAGTCTCTAAGTAATTTCAATTCGTGAACTCTACGGAAAAAATTACCTTCTTTACTAACTTCATCCCACATTAAATATAAACGAATTTTGGCTTCAAGAATATAGTTTCTGCGTTGATTAGAGACTCTCAGCATAAGAGTTGGGACATTATTATAAGGAAGAACTACAACCACATCAGAAAATAAAATCTTCGCATTAGATTGAGAAAAACGAGCAAACGCTAAACCTGTAATCAAAGCAATGCCTAAAATACTCACAAAGGCTTCTAAGGTAACAAGAATATTTGTATAAACAGTGGTAGGATACATATTCCCGTAACCAATGGTAGAAAATGTATGAACACTAAAGAAGAAAGCTTCACCAAAAGAACCCTTAACAGCGTTTTCTATCCCTTCTATACCGAATAAATAAGCTAAAGCGAAACCCCCATTTAGAACAAAGTAAAAAATGGACATTAAAATAATAAAATATTTCCAAGGAATATTTAATAGTAAATGATAAGGTTCTCGCCAGTGATGATACCAAGCATCTAAACCTTCAATATTAAACTTAATCCAAAATTGGTTAGACGAATAACCAGAACGGGGTTTTTGACGAGAATATTTCCGTTTACGAAAAGGTGGAAAGGGAAGCATTAATAATAAACCTATAAAATGAGAACAAATTAAATTTTTAAATATGGTAGCTCAATTGATGTTTTTTGTCTGGGTACATCAATAGAATATGAACAAGCTCTAATAAATTAGAAATTTGCGTTCAAGAACAAATGGCAAGACCCGCTCTTGTTAACCCTTTTTTAAATTGATAGCTTAAAACCTGAAAACCCTCGAAGGTGCGCTTAAAGATGCGGGTGGCTACCGCCGCGTCTTCGACGGTGAGAATCGGCTTGGATCACACCTCTGCCTCCTGCCTCTTCTAGAAGATAAGATGGGTTTTAGAACAGGATTTGGTATTACGATCACTCGGAGATAAAATCAAGTATGGCGTATGGCCAAAGTAACTCAAAGACGCACCGTAATTGATTATGCTCATTTACTCAAAGAAAAAGAAGCAAAAATCTCCCCTTACAGCGTAGCTTAACGGTGAGAGTATCAACCATTGATACACTACATTTTTTTGATACTTAATCAAAATATTTCTGGTTTATACGTGGAGGTAACTTGATAAATTCCCCAAACTGGTTTAGCAGTAATCTTTAGAAATCCTACATTTTTTAACCATTGTTTGATATTGCCTTGAGCATAAATAGCTGAATAAGGTTCTCTAAATAGTTTAATGAGCAATTGAAGATGTTTTAATCTTTTTTGATTGGCATCTAAGATAATCAATTGTCCTTGGGGTTTAAGTAATCTAAAACTTTCTTTGATAATTAGTTGAGAAATAAAATTAGGGGTTTCATGCAATAGTAAAGAGAGGGTAATTAAATCGTAGGAATTTGTTAACATTTCCGTAGCTTCTGCTAATCCATGTATCCATTGTATTTGTAGATTTTTATCTTCTGCTTTTTTCTGAGCCATTATTAACATATAGGGAGATAAATCTAAGCCAGTCACTAAGGCTTCTGGAAACATTTGTTTTAATTTTATGGTATTGGAACCAGTTCCACAGCCTAAATCTATAACTTTCTTTGGTTTGATGGTAATTTCATTCAATAAACATTGGCGTATCCATTGTTCATAAGGCAAGGTTGCCAAGGGGGTTATGATATCATAAGTAATAGCGGCAATGGAATTAAGATAACCTTGGGGGATTCCATGATAATTAACTGACGTGTAATAAGAAGGATAGGTAAATAATGGCCGTTGAAAATGAGTAATTTCTTGTTCCCAGTCTATTGATTCATACCATTTCAGATTTTTTTCTCCTATCAAGGTTGCTACAAAATAGTTCAAAAATGTATGGCTAATTTTTGTCAACTTAATTATCATATATTATTTAATTATGCTAATGAATAAAATTAAAATTCAAACCAGTAACTAAAGACAATTCTTCTTTTAAAAGGAATTTCTTTCTGTCTCATCGAATACGCAGGAAGTTTCCTGCCTTACCCTTCGGTGTGCGCATCCTAGCGCCGGAAGCCGACGCTAGGATCGTACCTCTGCCTTCAAGGGTGAAGACCTGGTAACTATTTAATCAAGGGGTTTAGTGACAACACCAATCCAATTAATATGCCACTCGTTTTCATTTGCTAATTGCGGAGTAATTGAATTTCCATCGCTAGAACGGACATACACTCGAAATCCTCCTTCTGTACTATCAGAAGTAGAAATCAATTCTAGAATAGTATCAGAATTGGCTCGCCCTTCCAGGACCGGGAAGTAGATAGGGATTTCACTAAAGTCGGCATTGAGGGTGTCTATATCAACAAAAAGGCTAATTCCATCTGAATGTAGCTGCCAATTGGTAGAACCAGGTAAGGTAGTACCTGTACCAATTTCTGCGATATCAACCTTTCTTGGAGGTATCAAGGGAGTTGGCGTAGGTTCTAAATCAGCTACATTAATATTACATATTCCTTCACTGAAGTTGGGGGTAGCATCTGGGAAGAAAGTTCGGATACCACTAGCTCTAGGAGCAAAAAGATTATCAAAGGTTTGACCATCATCCGTTATTTTTAAAATACAACCGACTCTTCCTTCACTATCAGTAGGATTATCTGCAAAGGCACGAGTAGCGAATTTAAGGATGTCAGAGGCACTCAGAGTATAAGCATATCCTTTAACAGGAGAACTCACTCGACTGTTTCCCACTTGCATTTCTACTCCTATAGTAAAAATACTCCCAGGTACAACTTCAACAGCATCCAACATTCCAGCTAATCCCTTCTCTTGTAGATCCAAATAACGACCAACAAAATGTAAACCACCTATTTTTCTACCGTCTGGTTCTCCACAGAAAATGTGATTGAATCCTTCTCGCCCAAACCAAGCTTTGGTTAAACGCTCTAAATAAAGTTGAGATTCAGTAATAGGAGGTTCATTCCCAAAAACACGATTTCCAGTAAAAGTTTGTATATCCTGGAGAACAGTGGGAAATTTTTCCATCAGGGATTCAAATTCGGCGGGTTCAACTAATTTTCCAGGGGGCCCACATACCTCATTAACAGCTAAATCAAACTCATCTAACGTTGGAGGAATAGGAGTGGCATCGGCAATACCGATGTTATTGGGAACAGGGTTATCCTCTGTATCAAAAAAAGGAGCGAAATTGCTCTGAGGTGGTGAGGGAGGAACAGGAGGAGGAGGGGCAATTCCTTGATAGTTTCCACAACTAAGAGGTAACCATTTCTGTTGTCCTCCAATTCTAATAAAGGCATGAGTGCCACCTGGTATTTTGTTTTCCCCCAAGACTGTAAATAACTCACCGGAATTCACAGAAACGGGAGAAGTTCCATTTTTAATCGAAGAAACTGCTTGACAAACTTGATTAACTTCAAAAATGCGAGGTTCTGGGAAAAACGTTTGTGCATAGCTAGGGGAACAAATTACAAACCACGTTAAACTTAAAACTCCAATTAGCGCGATCACTACACGACTTAAGTAAAAATAGCCATTCTTAAATAGAGACAACATAGCTTTTCCTTAACTATTACAATTAGTGAACAGTGATTGCCAAAAAATCGATACTACAATTAAATCACCAAAGAAAGGTAGTTAGTGTTAACTTAAATTTAGAATAGCTCCTCTCAACTTGCTGTTATTGCGAAAAAATAATATTGTTGACTGTCCCTGATGTTATGCGATTTAACTGAGGAGTGGTTATTCCTTTATCACGAGTAGTTTCACTTTCAAAGAAAAACATTGGATTAGAATCAAACAGAATTTCGGGAAAAATTAGACCCGTCAGGTTTTCTACCATCGTTGTCGATGTTTGATAGATTTCAAATGGGTTAATTTCTCGATTACCACGGACTTGATTCATTGCACTTATAGCCAGATCATCTTGCCAGACAATGAAAGCCTCCGACTCAATCTGTTTAGAATTTTTGCCTATATAAGATATGATTTTCCAAAAACCAGAAGGGACTCTAGCAGGTTCCAATTCTGGCGTAGGAATAATCAGTCGATCCATTGGAGTGAATAGCGGCCCCGTAAAAATGTTAAACTTATCGTCTAAATCATTATTCAGTTCTTCAATCGCTCTCTCTAGAGCATTCCATTCGTCTTGATTGAAATTTTTGTGTTGTAGAGAAATATTAGTAAAATAACAGGAGTCTCTACTCGCGTCATTAGCCAATTTTTCAGTTCTTCCCCATGCCACTGCCTTTCTTCGCATTAAATGGCCTCGATCATAAGGATTTTCTACCTCATCCAAATCTTTATAATATATGTTATTTAACTGCTGAGAAGAAGCAATTCTAGAGTCAGTTCTAAATCTTCTCCCTTTACCATTATTTCTAAAAAGAGCATTTCCGGCAGAATATAAAGCTTGTCGTGTTTGTTGATTCATGACTACCGAATAATTAAGATAATCAAGAATCATATTGTCACGCAACGTATCTTCTCAAAAAGCCAGGGGTCACTCGCTGCGAAAACTTAGGCCAAACA
>NZ_JARVCN010000489.1:0-18697 GCF_038442745.1 Crocosphaera sp. Alani8 | reverse complement strand
ATCGTCTCAGTTGCCATAAATTTATTGTTAATCAATTTCGCTTATTTTTATGCCAGGCAGCTTATATTTTAATGCTTGAACTTCGGGCTTCTGCGGAAGGGACACGATTGGGGGTAGTCCCTACAAATCAGTGGAGGTAACGAATTCATGGGCATTAGGGGCGATCGGGGCAACAATTAAATCTCGCCATTCTAATCGAGTAGAAGTTAGTCCCATTTTCATGGCTGGGGTAAAATGACGGTACCGGCTCTGAAATTTGACTGGCTGGCCTGTTAAATCTTGACGGAGGCTTTTGTGGAACTGGCGGTAGTTGTAATCGAAGAGATTGAGCCACATTACCCATTGTGCAGATTTCTGGTTCTTGCAGTAACCCAAAGTCTTGCGGTTAAGAAAAGAGACTTTCTGCCGTAAAGTCAAGTTAAATCGCTCAATATAAGAAGTGTTATGGGTCTTTTTCCCAAAATCACTTTCTTTCCCAGTTACGAGACGTTCTTTAACCGTAACCAGTCGCTTTTTTTTCCTCTGCTTGACAATTTGAAGATAAGCATAGCGGACTTTCTGAAGATAAAGAGCGATCGCCCTCTCATAAGCGGCCAATTTATCAGTGGTAATCAACAAGAAATCAGCAAAGCCAAAGGGCATCAGATAAACAAGTCTTTTGAGCAAGCGATTAGCTGTATGTCCAGTCCGACTGCCTAATTCAAAGTTAACCCAAAACTTCGTTCTTGCCTCCAAGGTGATAAAAAACCACATCTGTCTCTTTTTTTTCTTCAAATACGACCAAATCTCATCCATTTGAATGAAAGTTAGGGTTAAACCAATCAAAGTACACAGAGCCAGGTGAAAGCTTTGACTCTTTTGTCCTAAAGCTTGTTGCCATTGTAGAATAGTTCTAGGGTCTCGTTCTAAAACATCGGCAATTTGGTCACAGCTAAGGCCATAACTGCTCATTTTAGCAGTTTGAGTATATTCCGAAAAGCTGCCATGATGCCCAAATAAAGGCGAATAGGCCATTTCCGAGAAACGATGTTTCCCCCCATGACAATACAATCTCTGTCGTCTTTGAGCCTCTGTTTTAACTGGGTAAGTTCCATCTTTAGTGATGTAATTGTCTAAATCTAAGTAATAAGGACAATCAGGGCAGGGACAGAACTGAGGAAAAAGTGGATGGAGACTTTTGGGGTTGTAAGGGTTGATTGTCATTCAGCAAAGGATTTGGCGATCGCTTATAACTTAACCCATAAAACCCTTTTGTAGGCTTACCTCCACTGATTTGTAGGGACTACCCTGATTGGAGTTCAGGATTACTTGAACTAGCTGAATGGTGTGCAGAAGCTTATGAAGTTTATCCAAAAAGTTGTGGAACAATTAGACGTTGGATAGGAGAAATTATTGCTTACTTTGATGAAAGAACGACTAGCGGTATTGTCGAAGGAATTAATAATAAATTAAAGTTGATTAAAAGAAGGGGTTATGGTTTTAGAAATTTTGATAATTTTAAACTTAGAAGTTTCCTAACTTGGCATTTTACTGCTTAAATTTACATACTAAGTTCGGTAGAACCCTAAAAAGATTCTTCTTCTATTAGATCAAGACACAAACTCCTCCATAAATAACAGAAAAGAACCTTAAAGAGAATATCTGTAGGAATTTCAATAAAGTTGAAGGGAGTCCCAGTGCGCTCATTAAAAATTTTACCCCAGTCTCGACAACGATGTAGAGAATAGCTAAGATTTGTAGTGCATTTGAGAAGAAAAGTTATTAGTTATTATAGAGTGCGTAATTGTTCAAGCTGATTTGTTAAAGTATAAAGATTAATGATAGTTAAATGAACAAATAAATAAAACATCAAAATAAAAAAGCTAAATAAAATTATATATATAATTAAAACTTTGGCTTGGGAGCAAGAACTCAATTCTCTAAAAATTTGCTTAAATAAGGAAAAGGGGCGACGAAAAATATCCCAACTATTGAATCGCCAATAACGACCAATATAGATTCCAAAATTGGCTAAGAAAACATAGCTAATAACAGTAATCCAACTTAGAGAATTAGAGAAATGATTTCGTAATAAAAAATGAATAATAACTAGCGAATGACTACCAATTAATAGCCCTACACTCACCAGGGATAGGATTTCAATATTATCAAACCAGAAAGGCTCACGGGAATGATCCGCAAAACGATCCCGAAAATGATGAACTTCAGTAATTAAATAAATAGAATTAGGAAAGAACGCAAACCACATTCCTAACAAAACTAGAGTAATCCAGTTTTCATGAAGGCCATTTTGCCAAAAGATGATGTCGGCAACGACAGAAAGTACAAGAGGAACCCAGGCGAGAATAAGATTAAGTAAAAAGGGTTGATAAAATCGACCTTCATAAAGCCGACTTCTCATCCATTCCATTCCTAACGTAGCCAAGCTGAAGAAAAAGATAATGGGAAGCCGTGAAGATAAATAATTAAAGAGAACTTCTTCGTAAATTTCAAGATTCATGGGCTGAAAAAATAGGAGGTAGGGTTTTTATTTTAACCTCAGTTCAGGATAAGAAAAAGGAAGAGGTATTGCTGAATTTGAAATTGCTTAGTCTTGAATTGGTATAATTTCAAATCTTAAATAGTGCATCAACATAAGTATAAAATGCAGAAAATCGAAAGGAAGCATTTGACATTGGGAACAAGAATAAAGAGATTACAGAGAAAGACAATCTGTTTTTCAAAAACATCACCAATGCACAATTTGGCAATTGGACTGTATATTAATAAGTATAAATTTCAGAGAGAAATTTTATAGCTATCAACACTCTTGTTAAACGACCCATTCAATAAATCTCAGCGACAATGGACAAAGAAACTTTAACGCGCTTAGATCGAGAACACATAAAATTTATTCGGGTTCTCTGGTGTGATAATGCTAATTTGATTCGCGGCAAAGCCATTCATCGAAAACAATTAGAAACTTATGTGACTCATGGAGTAGGACTTACGGCAGCTCAACAAGCTTTGCCTGTGATGGCTGATGTTGTCGTTCCCAACAGTGGCTTAAGTCCCATCGGGGAAGTCCGCTTAATCCCCGACCTCAGTACCTTAACTTGTCTTCCCTATGCTAAGAATCACGCAAGGGTTATGGGAGACATGATTTTAAATGGACAGCCCTGGAGTTGTTGTCCTCGTGACTTTCTTAAACGCATGATAGCAAGAGCTAAAAAAGCTGAGCTAGAGGTCATGGCAGCTTTTGAAAATGAATTTTATCTACTTAATCCTGATGATTTTAGTCCTGTTGATGATACCGTGTTTGCCGCTACCCTTTCAATGGATCTTCAACAGGCTACCATTGATGAGATTAGTGAAGCGTTAATTGCCCAAGGTTTAGTCGTAGAACTTTATCATCCCGAATCGGGGCCAGGACAACAAGAAATTTCTGTTCTCTATACCAATGCCCTCGCTGCTGCCGATCAACAGATCGTTTTTCGAGAAACTGTTAAAGCTATTGCCCGACAACATCAACAAATTGCTTCCTTTTTACCGAAAATTTTCCTCGATAGTGCTGGCAACGGTTGCCATCTCCATTTTAGCCTTTGGCGAGATGGGAAAAATATCTTGGTTGATACTGAAAATCCTGGATTTTTATCACTCAGAGGTCAGTCTTTCTTGGCTGGAATTTTGAAGCATCTGCCGGCTTTAATGGCTATTACTACCCCAAGTGTTAATTCCTATCGTCGCCTACAACCTAACTGTTGGAGTGGAGCCTTTCGTTGTTGGGGATATGATCATCGAGAGGCCGCCTTACGGGTTCCCACCAATGCCGTTAACCCGTCTCCAACCCATGTGGAACTAAAAACCGTAGATGCTTCGGCTAATCCCTATTTGGCTTTAGGATCTATCATCGCAGCAGGATTAGATGGACTCAAGCAAAATCTTAATTTAGGGGAACCATTAACCAAGGTTCCGACCCAACTAACGGAGGCAGAATCTCTTGAATTAGCCATTGAACCCTTGCCTAATTCCCTAGAAATTAGCTTAGAGCATTTACAAGACAATACACTGATTCTCGATGCTTTGGGTCAAGAATTGGCTCAGTCTTATCTAGCCGTTAAAAAAGCTGAATTACAAGCCATGAAAGACTTTTCTCTCCAACAAGAAGTTGAACTTTTGTTAGAACGCTATTAAAAGAAAGTGTCAGAACTCAAAACAAAGCGGTATAATACCGATGTTACTCCACTATCTGTCGTGTTTATCAGATTTTTGCAACAGTATCGTGGCTATTTGGCAAAACTGTTACCCAGATTTGAACAGCCCCAATGGTGGCATTATGAGTTGCGTGATTCAATTAATCGTTTTGAAATTTTTGATAGTATTGGTGAAAATTAAGAATTAAGCTGGACACAGATGCGAAATTTTCGTGAGGATTGGAAAAAATTTAAACCAGAGTTGATTCCAACAAAAACCAATCTTAATCATATCAAGTATTTTCGGTTCTACCGAACTTAGGAATGAGGATTGAATAAAGTGCAAAAGTTTTAAAATTAAGGGATAATGGGGAAGTGTACAAACATCTGAGAAAAATTTGACAGTATAATGGAGCAACTGCAACCTTATTCCCCAGAAATGGAGAGAATGATGCAAGTCTTTTATCAATCCCTATCAGAGAAAGATCGCAGACGCTATGCAGCCATAGAAGCTCTTAAGATTGGTTATGGAGGAATAAGTTATATACAGAGGCTTTTTCATCTTAATTTTCGCACTATTAAACGAGGAATAGAGGATTTAGAATCGGATGAAGCGATGATTCAAAGCCAAATTCGTGCTGAAGGTGGAGGGAGAAAAAGAAAGATAGAGACAGTTGTGGGTCTAGAGGCAGCTTTTTTGCGGGTAATAGACAGACATATAGCCGGATCTCCCATGAATGAAGAAATTAGATGGACTAATTTGACTCGCCAACAAATAGCGGATTTACTCTTTTCTCAAGAGCAAATTAAGGTGAGTGTAACAGTAATTGACCAACTGTTAAATAAACATAATTTTCGTCGTCGTCAAGCCCAAAAAACAAAGGTTACAGGCCATAACCGGCTCTTCCAAGAATATGGGATAAAATGTAGCTACCGCTACATTTTATCCCTCTAAAGCCAATGGACTTTCACCTCGATAGTCTCCTGAATCTCCCTAATGTCACAGTTTTAAGTTGTCAGCAACAAGAAGGATTAATTTTTTTTAGCCTAGACTTTTTTAATGAAGGGATACTATGCCCTCACTGCCAAACTTATACAGATAATTTACATCAAACTCGTCCTATTTTAGTGAGAGATTTATCAATTGTGGGCCAAGCAGTCTATCTAAAAGTTCCTCGTCGACAATTCATTTGTCCCCATTGTGGTAGATATCCAACTGAACCATTGGAATGGATTGAAACCAGAAGAAATTACACGAAACGCTACGAAGAATACATTTATAAAAAAGTCAAAGAATTGACAGTAGAACAGGTTAGTAAAACTGAACAATTAAGTCCAGAACAAGTACAAAATATCTTTTCAAGACAAGCTGGTAAAAAAAAAAGACTGGTCAATGCCAGAGAAAGTAAGCCTAGATGAAATTAGCAAAGAAAAAGGGAAAAGAAAATTTGTGACAGTGGTGAGTGATCTTGAGCAAAGCTCCTTACTAGAAGTTATTGATTCTCATAAAAGTGAAGAAATTATCGAAGTTTTGAAGGCGCAACCTATTGAGATACGTGAAAATGTCAAGGAAGTTAGTGTAGATATGTGGGGAGGTTTTCAGAAAGTAATCAAGGCAGTTTTTCCTAACGCTTTGATAGTAATTGATAGATTTCATGCTATGAAATTAGTTAATAAAGCTCTGAATAGTCTCCGTCTTTTACTAGGATTTAAAGGCTTAAAGAATCGCTGTTTACTTCTCAAGAACGGTGAGGATTTAACTCCAGAAGAAAAATCCTCACTCCTCCAACTTTTTCATCAATCTCCCTGCTTAGGAATAGCCTATGAATTAAAGGAAGAGTTTAGAGAAATTTATGAAACCAGTACCACGGTCAAAATGGGCTTAAGAAGATTCAAAAAATGGTTAATTTATGCTCGTATTATGCTTGGTCAAGTGGCTAATACTATCAACAAATATATCCAAGAAATTTGTCATTATTTTATTAGTAGAACTACCAGTGGTGTCATGGAAGGATTAAACAACAAAATTAAACTAATTCTTCGTCAAAGTTATGGGTTTAAAGATTTCGATACTATGAGGGAAAAACTATTAGCTTGCTTGTTTTAATAAGCCGTACTTATCACCACAGGTACGGGAGAGCCGGTAAAAGGCTCGAATCGTCATAGTTAGTCTCTCCTTAAATTACACTACCTGAATAATTTACAGGTGGAAATATCTTACTTAAAATAAAACAAATTATAATTGTAATTCACTTGATTGAAAAAGTTTTTTCTCGGAATAAAGGGAATAGAGTCAAAAGATTTTTTATCAAATTTCAAAGAAATTTTGTTCTCTTCAATCTTATTGATTGTTTGAGCAGAAAACACTCTTTCTTTTTGCTTTAAAAACTTTCTACTACGTACTAATAAACCTTTGATTATCTGAGTATTTTTAGAGATTAAAAAACCGTCAATTTTTCCGAGAAAACTGTCCAAGGCTTCTACCTGAATATCATTGCTTATTATTAATTCTCCTGGGAGCAAATTTTCTTTTTTCACTTTTAGGTAAGGCATGACTCCCTCTGAAAATGGATCAGACCATAACATTGAGAACTCACTGCCATAGCTCATACTGTTTGGAGGCCAATAAAGCATCTCGTGTTCCCAATATTCATTTTTGATATAGTCAGTTTCGCAAAAAGGTTTCATTGCGATAAAATCATCCCGAATACAATCAAGATTAATTAACTGAGGCGTTGTTACACTAATATAATCAATTGGAACTAAATATTGTTCAAAACCAAATAACCCTAATAATTCTACTACTATATTAGTGACTTGCATGGTTTTTGAATTGACTATTATGCGGGTCAAGTAGCCTAGTTGTCCTTCGAGACCCATTACTTGAGCATTGAATGTTAGCTCTAACAAAAAATCTTCAGATTTTTCTGCGAGATAATCAATTTGTGTTGGTGTTAATGTAGTTGCTTTCATCGTTTTGTCCTCTCAAATTAAATGCACTTCTTTTTCTTTTCAATGACCAGGTTGTAAGTCATTTATTACTTTTTCTAAATACCATTGCTCTGTATGGTTAGGATGGAGTCTTTGTTCTCGACTAAGTAAGCGGTTAGCTTTCGCTACATTACCCTGAACTAGAGTCCCTAACTGGTGTTTCAAATGAGCTTGTAAGTTGTCATCAGTCAATATCTGATAATTATTGATAATTTGATTCCAAATTCCTTTTACATCTTGTTGATTCACTTTCTATGTCCTCTTTTGGTTTCTCATTTAAGACTAATCAACGATTGTGTCATTTTTGTATCATTGCTATTGCTATTCAATAGACCTGTTATGAAGAAAGTGTCAGAACTGATTACAATTCGTTTTTCGGGTTCTACCGAACTTAGTGTGGTAAAAATCGCTCAAACTCTAACTAAGCCTGACTTGGCAAAGAATTCAGTCAAAAGCAAACTGTTAAAAACTAAAATACTTGCCCAATCAGGCTTTCAAGGTGTTATTTCTAATAGTTTTACATGACAGGTTCGGTAGAACCGTTTTTCGTTGTCATTAACAATGCCGTTAAGCCTTAATATCTCATTCCACTATTGAGAAAATTCTCATTAATTTTGAGAATCAGATGCCTTTGTTCTGAGTTCTAACACTTTAACAGACACATTATATAAATGTAGTTGTCATATCACTGACAAACTACATTTATATATTTGGTAGTGATTCCCATGTAGTGAAATAATTTATAGTAGTTCATTTGAATTAAGTGGCAGGAAAAAATGCCAAAGAACAGTTTCATTTAGTTATAATGTGTTTATATCAAACTAAAACTTGCATTCTTGTCCTTTTTAATTAATGTCAAATTTGTTAAACAGACTTTTCTTTTTACTCATAGTATTACCTTTTGAAAAGCTTGAAGATTCTTGTCCAAACTGTGGTTCAAAGCAGTTTACTAAAAATGGGAGTATTCATGCGGAAGAAGCCTAAATACGGCTGTCAAAAATGTGGTCATCAGTTTGTCAAGAACTCAACAAAAATCTGGGTGACTCAAGAACAGAAAAACCTAATTGATAAGTTACTTCTTGAGAGAATTTCTTTAAGAGGAATCAAGAGAGTTGTTGGAGTTTCATGGCGATGGCTACAAAATTATGTCAATAAGAAGTTTGAGCAAATTCCCCGTCAAGTAAAGGTTTCAGACAAGCCTAAAGGAAAATTGACCATTGAATGTGATGAGTTATGGTCATTTGTTGATCGCAAAAATAATAAATATTGGATATGGCTTGCTCTTGATAGAAAAACTAGAGAAATCGTTGGCTGCTATATCGGAGATCGGTCGCGTTCCTCTGCGAAAAAACTTTGGGCTTCACTGCCACCAGTTTATTGTCAATGTGCAGTGGCTTATACAGATTTCTGGGAAGCTTATGATACGGTTATTCCTGCTCTAAGACATCGACCAGTTTATAAAGATAGTGGTGAAACTAATCATATTGAACGACTCAATAATACCTTTCGTCAAAGAATATCTCGTTTAGTTCGAGAAACCTTATCTTTCTCTAAGAAAGTAGAAAATCATATTGGAGCTATTTGGTACTTTATCCACCATTATAATGCTCAGATTGCTAACAGTTTATAAGATTTCCACTACATGGGAATCACTACCCGGGCTTTTTATGAGGCTGGACGGAGTTTGGCAGAGATTCGCGACCAACGTTTATTTCAGAGTACGCATCAAACCTTTGGAGAATACTGTCGTGAGGGATTTTGTTTGACTGAAGTGGTAGCATTCTGGCGTGTCCCCACGCCAGCGAACCTTTACATTGTGGCTGATTTTGCAAGTATTCTTTCAAGATCCTTGTTTGGGACATTGGTCAACTCTCTTTGTTTCTCAAAGTCAATGTCAATAATTTCTTGGGCAAAACTTTGATAGGCATGACCAATCTTTGTCCCGTGAGATCCTGGGAACAGATGAAACGCCCCTACTTTCAACGCGGCGATGATGCCTTCTCCTACTAAGTCTGGGGATTCTGCCCATTTTTCTACTCCTGCTTTCACTGCCATAGCAGTATCCATGGGTCCTGGGTGAACACTAATCACTAAGGTTCCCTGCTTTTCGAGGATGTCTCTGAGAGCTTGGGTAATTGAATAAGCTGCTGCTTTTGAGGCACAATAGGTCGCTGTATTGACAAAGCATTTAATTGAGGCCACCGAATTTAGTTGAACGAAAGCACCTCCTCCATTTTCTTTTAACACTGGACTAAAGGCTCTGGCTATTCGCATTAACCCAAAAACATTAATATTAATTTCCTCTTGAAGCATTTCGACCGCATTATCATCTAGTGGGTTGGCATTGTTCAAAATTCCGGCATTATTTATGACCAAATCCACATCGGTTGCTAAAGAAGCTGCTGTGATAATAGTATCAGGTTGACAATAATCGAGATAAATCGGCACAAATTTGTCTCCATATTGTTCGAGCAAAGGGGTGGCTGTTCCTAAGTTTCTCACTGCTCCATAAACCTTGGTAGCTCCATGCTTCAGACAAGAATCCACAATGGCCTTACCAATGCCTCGATTAGCTCCTGTCACTAAGACAGTTTTCCCTTGAATATTGAAGCCTTTCTGAAATTGAGTGTGATTTACATTTTGATTAATGATCATGATATTTTTCTCCAGTTTTTTTTGTTATTTAATGAGACAATTTTCGATAATTTTTATACACATTAAACTTATCAAAAAATGAAAATGAGTTTGAGTCGTTGAGGAGATTATTTCAGAGCTTTTTGTTTTTCTTTACTCTATCTTTTTTCACTTTACTTTTTCCTTATGTAATTCCCTTGTCAGTCAAATTACTATTTGGTTAAACAAACGATTCTTAAACTTAACTCATTGATGGGTTCAAGGATTAAGTCTACTCAGTACACAAATCCTTGCTACTAAGACCATAGGAAATACCACGATAAGTGAATTGGTGAGGAGGAACTGTAGGAAGTTTCTGAGCTTGTTGTACATAATAGCTCACTCCTCTATAGGTTGCTTTCTCATCAGTATTAGTCATGGTGATGGAGATGTGAGTTGGATTATAGTCATAACCCCGATAGGTGAGTTTCATGGTGAATTATCCTTGTTTGTTATGCACTTTATGTGTTCGAGATATTTTTAATCTACCCCTGGTTTGTGTCACAAATATGGCGGTCTTATTTCCAAACTGTGTTCAACTTCTACCTCCTTCAAGAAATTTGCTACAAACCTCATATTATTCTTGAGCGATACAGAATCGAAGTAAAATTGTCATCTTAATGAAAACTCTGGCAACTAAATTAATCATTATCTAATAGTAGTTTTGAATTAGACGTATTAATACATATATCTAACTTTACAGGAGCAAAAAAATGAATATTAGAAGGATTATCTTTTCGGCAATTATGACCAGTCTAGTAGCTGCCATGTTGGGATTAGCATTAACCACTAAGTAGTCGGACATAAATAAGTAGCACTATGTTAATTTATGTGAAGTTTTTTTAGGCGATCGCTAAAAAAAGCCCGCAAAGTGTGTTAACGAAGTTAGGAATAAAAACTCTGATTAACCAATGTCTTCTCCTCCTTTAAGAGTATTTCTAACGTCTGAGCAAGAAAGAACTTTATTCGAGTTAAGTAAAGCGGAAAATATTCCCCAGAGAACTAAGGATAGAGCAAGTGCGATTAGACTATCAGCTATGGGATGGAAGGTGGAGAAAATTGCCAGGGTAAGCTCATCTAAAATCCGCTTGACAGAAGGTATTGAGAACAGTCATCATATAGTTGTTGTTCATAGCAGCTTGCTTCATTTTCTGGCGAAGACTACGTTTAAATGTTTTTTCTTGATGGAGAACATTAAGTGCTAATCGTCTTAAAAGAGCAAAGTTCTGTGGACTATATTCTGACCGAATACGACATTGATCTTCTCGGAAGGTGACATCGAGTGTCCAGTGAAGATTGTTTTCAATGCTCCAATGAGTGCGAATAGCATGGCAAAGAAATTGGGCATTGGCAGGTAAAGAGGTCAGGTAAAACTGAATATCGTGGGTAGTCTTATTCCATAAGTGACGGATGCGTTCGACGACAACAATTGTTTGCAGTCCAGACCATTGTTCTTGCTGGTAAAGTCCTCCCATTGCTGCTACTGGTATAGCCCAAACGTATCGTTTCTCAGTGCGGTGGTGTCCCTTAGTTACTGTTTTGTAGTAATCATGGTCAATACTATCCCAACCTTGAGTCTGGGTATCAGTAAACCATTGCTGGACTTCAGCTAATAAAGTGGGATGGTTAGCTTTAAGAGTGAGGATGTAGTCGGCTTTTTGGTGAGTGATCTGTTCAAAAGTGTCAGAAATGAGTTCTCAAAAATAGGTAAAAATTGATTCAAGACCCTTTCTTTTGATTTTCCACTTAGGCTGTTCTTAAAATTTCTTTCAAGAGATCAACCCTCTCTAAAAAGATTTTTCTTCTATTAGATAAAGAGACAAACTCTCCCATAAATAACTGAGGTCTCAAGAAGTTTTTTACTTCTTCATATACTCGACAAAATCTCTGAGCTGATTCAAAATTCCCCCATCCCATCATCGGATAATACCTCTGTTTTATTCCTCTATGACTCTGCTCTATTGGATTGTCTGTACACTTCACTATCTCATGTTCTACTTCTTCTCCTAACTCAGTATTCTTATAACTACTATTATGTGGTAAAAAAGCACTTCTAACGAGCAACTTAATTCATATAGACAGTAGGGTGATTGGATAGGTTAACTCTCTATACTACATAACGCGAGTTACAAGAATACTACGTTAGCTTAATTTCCTCACCCGTCACTCCGATGAAAACGAGTGTACACTCGTTGTTTGACGATCCTTAGCTCTTCCCTTATGTCTGGTGCGTAACGATCGCTATCTTTAGCCAACCAAAACGGTTAAACAATATCAAGCTTATGCAGATCTTGCCTTTTAGGTTTTCCGATTTGAAATCGGGAAACCCCAACAAGATAGTTTAGGGGATCGTCCTGAAACTTTTGTCCTGCTACAGAGCTTCTATTTAAAAGCCTCCGGAAAACTCCCCTCACGTCTCTAATGCCTTCATCTGGTTAAATAATAGTCTCAGCCTTTGCTTAACTTCGCTGGTTAACAAATCCCAACCCAATTGTAGCTGTTGAGAGACTAAACCCACTTCATACCACCAATATCGTACATCATCTACGCTCTGGCAGCTTTCTAGTTGTTCGGCTATCCATTTACGATCGCACTCATCTACTGCTTCTGGGGGGATCTCACTCGCCGGACATTTTCTAAGTGGATCATCGGGATTTGTATTACGATTTAGCTGTAACAGATGTGCTGGTTCTTCTAATAGAGTTACCCCCACATCTGTTACGGCTACAACCTTTTTCTCATGATGGTTTTCAGCATTTTCGGCTAACAAAAGTTTCCCTGAGTTTTCTACCCCGATCTGCGTACTACAAACTTGCTCTTGTAGTATGCTTTCTTCCGGTTCATTGGCTAGTATTAATCCCTCATCCCAATTTAATACTGGTTGAGGTTGGTCATATTTTCGAGCAATGATTTCCATCATTGGCCCCACATAACGCGCTACATCTTCATGGGGTATGGACATTAACTTGTAAACTCGTACTGCCTCACCTTGCTCATTCCTTTTTTGTTGGGAACGTAGAGTATAGCCAATTTGTCCCAATAACCATTTTAAATATTTAATGGTGTCCTGATGGGGTTTTTTGCCCAACGAGATCCAATTTTTCTTCTGGCCACACTTGGCCATAATTTCCTTGACCACTGGATGCTCTGTGGTTAACTCAACATCATAATGATTATGAATAAGCTCATGAATGCCCACTTCTCTTAAAGTCCATAACCGTTGGTAACGAGAGTTGAGTTTCCAGGGGGTTAATTTCTTACGGGTACGCCCTTTTACCAGTTGCCTGTGGTACATCCTTTGAGATCGCTCAAGACATTTCTCTAGATTATCCAGGTAGTACCTATCTTCTAGTTGGTAGAAGAGATTAGGAAACTGAAATTGTATCTGATAAATAAAATCCTCTGACCAAACTATGTGTTTAGTTATTCCTGGTAATTTATCCTCTATTATAGCTTTTATTAATGCACATCTTTCTGCCCATGAAGTATTCCACTTTAATAATATTGATGGGTTTCCAATGTACTTATCTGAGCTATTAAAGATATCTTTACTTTTGCGTCTTTTAACTTTTTTCTTTTCTTTTGACACCTTTTTAGAAGTCTCTCTAAACCCCTCGTCTAAAACGGGAGCTACTCGATTGGAAGTATCATAACCTTGTTGTTCCAGTAACCAGTAAACGCATTCTCTTAAGTAACTTTTCTCATAATAAATCATGGTTTGAATGCGCTGACTTAATTGATGTTCTGGACTAGCTTGGGCTAAAGTCATATAACTTAATACTTCCCTCATTATCTCTTCTGAACTTATCTGTCCCGCCATGACTAAATCTAAGTCTCGTATTAACCTTTGATTATAGTAATATTTAAAACTATCTACCAAAGGAGTTTTTATACTATCAGGGTTATCTGCTTTGACATAAGGCATGACCCATAAATAACGAGTTAAGTCCACATCCCTGACACGAGCTATAATCTGGGTAATCGAATCTGCATCTAATACTCCAAAAAATAACCCAAAGAAATGACTAAAGTAATCAGTTATGGCTACATCTAAACCACTCTCACAACTGGGACTAAATAATACATACTGTGGTTCATTTTCTCTTATCCATTGTGCAGGTTCTTTGAGAAATTCTTGCACTTCTTTACTATCAATGGTGGTGGAATCTATCCTTAATCCTACTAACCCTTGGTCTTGGTAAATCTCATCGATCGCCTCCAATAATATCTGGGAATCACTCGCTACTACTGGTAACATATCCAAACTGTTCAGGAGGTCATATAACCAAGGGGAATTATCCCGTTTTCTGAGGTTTTCGTCTTTGATTGTTCCCTCTAATAAGATTAATTCTGGCTTCTTTCCTTTGTAAGTGTTTTCTACTTTTATTACTTTTTTTAATGGGTCACATTCCTCAAAAAAATCGCAGTACATATCTGATAGGTTACCATCTAATCCTACTACAACCCTTGCTCTTTTTATTCCTTCTATAAATAAGGCGATCGCTCGTCCTCTTTCTCCTACTGTACTACTGAATAATAAATGCTTTAGTACGGAAACTACCTCATCAATTATTAACACTTTCCCTTCAAAATCATCGGGGTTAAATCGCAGATGACTATCCACACAAGATGCCACTATTGCTGTGGGGGCTGATATATCTACCCATGACGAACAATTATGAATATGGACAAATCCCGACTTCTCACAAAATTGCATTAGTAAGGTGTTTCTGTATCCTAAGTTGATACCTCCATAATCAGACCATTCTGTTTTTAACCATTTTACCAATAGAGTCGTTTTGCCTGTTCCTAGTCCACTTTTTACTAAGAACATTGTATTATTCTCTGGCTTTGGCAAATCAATAAATTCTTGTTTTACTTTCAACGTTGGAGTAAATTTCTTCGTTAGTATCCATGCTTTTAGGGTTTTGTCTTTATATTTACACCATCTTGCTTTCTCTAAAAATGCCCCCATACTTAGATAATTAATGGGGTTTTCATCAACATCAATCTCGTCAATATCTAGGGCTTCTTTATTAGTTAATTGTCCCCAATCAGCCACTTTGAGGTTGGGAATAAAATCCCCTAGTTTTTCATATTGACGACTGACACTGGGGTTGGCTGCACTTCCTGCATCCCCATAAAGCACAAATTCGGGGTTTTCCCATTTGTATCTCTCTTTAATTGATGCGATCGCATCCTCTATCGCCTCACTACTACTGCCAAAATTACCACCACTAGCTCCTATAATCGGAATCCCCACGTTAGATGACGCTAGAAGCGGTTTATATTCCAGTCCCTCTGTAAACCCTATTATTTGCTTTTCGGGTGCTTCCTGGGGCATATACACCCCGATGGGTTGCTCCCCTGATGGTAAGTGGTACTTCACCCCACGCTTGGAACTACTCAGAGGGTAATACTTGTTTTCGGTTCCTGGGGTCAGATCATTCACCCTAAGATGGGTGTATAATCCATCTTCGTTAGGAATTGGGATTAGTATCCCATCAGTGTGGTTAATTAAGCTTAATCCATCATATTTCACCCCTGAGAGTTTATTAGTGACAGGTGAGGTTAGTTTTTGCCATTGTTTGACACTGCGGTAGTTTGATTCTTCTATTTTGCGATCGCTTATTCCTCTTCCCCTTAGAACCTCTCTGTGGTCATCTGATAGGGTTAGTTGGTCTAGGATTTCCCTAATGACCTTATCTCGTTCGGGGATAGGTAGCAGCTTCTTTAAACTCTCCCTCTGCTCCCTCTGCTCCCTCTGCCTCCTCTGCTCTTCCAACCATTCTTGACGACGCTCATCAGTCCAAGCATCAGCATCGGGTTTGTATGCCCAGATGTTAAAGCCCCATGTGTCTTGACCC
Source organism: Crocosphaera sp. Alani8 (assembly GCF_038442745.1). NCBI lineage: Bacteria > Bacillati > Cyanobacteriota > Cyanophyceae > Chroococcales > Aphanothecaceae > Crocosphaera > Crocosphaera sp. Alani8. The sequence continues at coordinate 2,994 of NZ_JARVCN010000489.1, read as the reverse complement.
CTGTATAAGTAGTCTTTGGGGTTGGCTTCATGACTTCGGCAGTAAACTAGGCCGGTGGTGGTGTTTTGCCGACAATCATTCCTTTCTCCTTGGCACACAGGACAGGGGTTTCGGCGGTTGTATCTAAGCCAGGACATACGTTCCCCTCAACTGTGATATAGGGGGGGTGATGATGGAACTTAAGAAAAATTTTCCATCAATTTTTAATCCGCCACAAGGCAGATTTAGTATAGGTTTCATTGCTTTCTCCAGAAGTAGGTATCGGCTTCTGGCTACCCTCAAACTGGCGTTATTCGGAAATCTTGGGTGACAATAGAAATAAGAAATTTTGAATTTTGGGGCTTGGTAGCCCTCTTAGTTAAGAAACGGTTTCCGTTTTAGCTTTGAGGTCACCAGCTTTTTTTTGCCTCAATAATTCTCCTTTTTTATTATGACGAGTAGTCACTTAGTCGTCAACTACTTAACACAACTACAGATTACAGTTGCTAGACTATTACTTGTCAAGACGTATAATATAGCTAGACAGAATAAGGATAATGGCTATCATAATGCCCACAAAAGGAGACAATCACAAACAAAAAGAGCTTTACTTTTATAGCAACGTCGAAACCTTAATGAGTCAAAAAGGACTAAGTATTGCCCAACTCTCTGAACAAGCAGGTGTAGCTCAATCTACTATTAGAAGTCTTATCAGAGGACGACTCAAACGGCTTGATAGTGTTAGCACTGGTAAACTTGCTCAATTTTTTGATTGTCAACTTGATGATCTTTATGTAATGAAGTGGGAATAACACATTAATTGTAATAAATATTTAATACAAACATTAGACTCTAAACAAAACACCATTAATAGTAAGTTTAAAACTTACAGCTTTTATTGCTTCAAAATCAATTAAGCTGAGGCGAGCCGTTTCATTGATAAATTCTTTTATAAATACTAAATCTTCTAACTCACTTTTATTACCGTCAGTATAGTCTTTTAATAATTTTTGAACAGTTCTCTTTGTTTTATTTTGATTAAGTTTCTTTAAAGTTCCTCGAATAGTACGGACATCAATACCCTCTGGTAAATTAGAAAGAGATTGAATCCGCTTTTGAATGCGACTAATGCGTTCTGATGTAATATTAATATTATCAATGGTGTCTGGTGTATCAAGTTGTTCTTGTCTTTGCTGCTTCAATAAAATCAAGCTTTCATATAGTGTTTTTGATTGTTCTATAATAGTTTGAACTGATACGACTTCCGAGAAATCAGGAGTGATAAAAGCTGAAGTGATCGCTTGCCCGTAACCGTCGTTTTCTTCTGTTAGGTCATTCCAGTAAACTATTTCTTGTTGGTCTAAAATAGGTTCTCCATTGGGACCAAAGTAATCAACTGTCAGGATGGTTATGGTATGAGGAGGTTGGCCATTTCCTGTGCCAAGGGTGATTGTATTGGGTTGATAATCAAATCCTTTTTTTCTGACTAATTTAGCTAATTCTTCACTATATAGGATCTCGTTTTGACTATAAGTATCTTGACTGGTTTCTTGTTTATTATAGGCTTTTTCTTGGAAATTCTCTTGTTCGGTTTTTCTGGCTTTGACTAAGCTTTCTAAAAAGTTGATATAATCAGGTAAAATCTCATCATCAAATAGAGTATCTCCGTACACAGATGGACCTAAATCTTTGGTGCTAGTAATTGTCGGAATTTGGTTATCTTCTGTTATTGTTCCTACTAATTTTTTATTCAAGGTTTTCAATCGGCTGGCTTGTCTTAATAGTTGATTTTCACTGTTGGCATAATAAATGGTAAGGGTATCGACAGAGTGTTGTTTAGGGCGATCAATACGCCCAATCCTCTGTTCTAGGGTCATTGGGTTATAAGGAACATCAATATTGATTAAATAATCCGCATCTTGAAGATTTTGACCAACTGAGAGGGTTTCTGAACCGATTAATATTTGTAATTGTTGTTCTTGTTTGGGACGTTCTGAAGGATTTTTGATAGAAGCTTCAGGGGCAAATAGTTTAAATAAGCTTTGACGTTTTATACCTGTTACATTTTGTCCTTTTTTATGATAGTTATGGGGACTGAATTTTCTGGGTTTATCTCCATTATTATAGTAACGTTTGCTTCCCCCTACAGCCATCCCTATTCCTGATTGAGAAATGATAGGGTCTTGAGTCATATACTGATAATAATCAAGGACTGTATCAGAGAAAGTAGAGATTAATAAAACTTTATGACCTTGACTGACTAATTCTCTGACTGTCTTAGTAACTTCTTCTCGTTTATGGTCTTGAATAAATTCAGTTTCTAATAAGGCTTGAATATCAGCTAAACGGGTTAAGTCATAATCACAATGTTGGATAATTTGGTTATAGATGCGTTGGGCTTCATCAGTATTATTTCTAAGTTCGTCAATGGCTAATTCAATGGACTTGCGTAACTGTTGTCGTCTTTCTTCTTTATCACTATCGAGTTCTTCCTCTTCTTCTTCAAATTCGTCAGCTTCCCATGAGCCTTCATCCCCTAGATTATGGGTTAAATCATCCCATTCATTAACTTCTGTTTCTTTCTCAAATTCGTAGTGCCATAATAGGAATTGGTGTAATCCATCAGCATTGGGTTCTAATTTTAATAAGCGTTCTTTAACTAATTGGGTTTTCCGACTAAAGTTCTTAATGGTTAATTTTAAAGCATACATACTTGATTCGGCCCGTTGTAAAAAGAAACGTCTTTGATTGCCCAATAGCGATCTCTTTTCGGTACTACCTTTAAGATAACGAATGGGGTCAGCCGATGGAATATAAAGACTACTTTCAAACTCGGTGAAGATTTGCTCTAATGCTTGTTCGGTACTCGTTTCAAAGGTAACAGGTAGCCACACTGCCTGACGTTTAGCATAAAGGTTAAGGTCAGGGGTGGCACTTTTAAGCATCTTACGGGTTCTTTGTAAGGTGATTTCCAAGAAAGAGTTTCCCGGTTATTTTCTTGCATCTGTTTGGAGG
>NZ_JARVCN010000488.1:0-2006 GCF_038442745.1 Crocosphaera sp. Alani8 | reverse complement strand
GTTTGGCCTAAGTTTTCGCAGCGAGTGACCCCTGGCTTTTTGAGAAGATACAACATACCCAAAGATTGAAACAAGAAAAGTCCCGTCAGTGTATAAATGCTCAGTCCTGATGATGTGGGAAAAAATGGGTTAGAAAATGACCATGTATAATCTAAGAAGGTAACTAAGGAGAAGTCAGTGGTCTAAAACATAGATCTAATCAGTGTTATGGCTAGTTACCTTTTCGTTGTCTATGGTTACTGAGTTGTCCTCAGTGATGGTAACTGGGATGGGAGCCGCGATCGCCTTTGATAAAATCCTTGCTCAAGTCCACGATTGGTATCAACGAGTGGTCAAAGAAACTGCATGGTCTCAATGTTAACTTTTACGTCATCAGCTTGACAAAGCCAAACTCATCGTGAGACTACATGGAATTAATCAGGGATGTCTCTCTCCGATGCTCCCCCAATACCCGTACTTAATCTTAAAATAGAAACGATAAATGATTGATTTAAGAGAAGCTGTTTATTACGAGTATATAGATGATATAGTGGTCGAAATTTTTGACAAGTACAAATGGGGGTTGAGACGTTTAGGGGTTAATTTTTCCCAAGATTTATTAGAGACTATTGTTTATTGTCCTCAAAACTTAGAAAACACTTTAATGGCTTTTTGTTCCTGGGCATTATGGTTAAAAAGTAAGGGGGAAAGACCTAATTCTGAGCTTTTAGCAGAAACCTTAACAGAGGCATTACGATCTCAAAGTGGTTGGATTCCTTATGACTACCAAAAAGATTTTTTGAAACAACATCAAGATATTTTAGATAGTCCTAAAAACTTTTTGTGGAAAGCGGCCAAAAAACAACTAGGAGAAAGATTAAGAAATCGAGTCCTTGCTGATATTTCTGAAGAAGGGGAGCTTCTTTTTCAAAGTAATACCCTTTTAACTGATGAGGAAAAACAAAAAATTGAGTCTTTTAAAGATTATATCGCAGAATTATATCTATAAATATTATGACAAAACTCCTGAATTACAGAGAATTAATAATATCTTGAGGACGAAGAATTGTGATGTCCTGAAGAAAGATAAAATCATCAGTATTAAAAGTTAATAGATGAGAAATTTTATGAGCTTTCATAACTGCCAAAAGTCTAAGATCATGAGTTCGTTTTCCTTTAACCTGATGAGTAGTGACCAATTGAAACCAAACTTCAAAGATATCTGGAGTGTCTCTAAGAAGTGGGAATCTATTCAGAAATTGATTAATTTGACTTTGACTTCTTTGAGTTGTCCAACCTAAACCATTGACCTCCAAGGGTCGGGTAGCAACTACCCAAAATTCAATCAAAGTTTGTGGTGTACAGTAGCAGGAGTGTCCCTGGTCAAGTAAAAGATAAATAGCATCTCTAGCCAAAGAATATTTGCTAGAAATCGGGTCACTTGCCCTAAGTAAAATGTTGGTGTCAAGTAGATATTTAGCCATCAATCATAGATGTTGTCTCGTCTGAGTGCTTCATCAGGCAAACCAGGTGTATCCTTCAATTGCGCTTCAACAAACTGTTTCCAATCTTCCGCTTGTTCATGAGGAGTCATAGATTCAAATAAAGATGGTTTCGAGTGAGTCAGAATCTCACTAAAATGCAAGACTTCACGTTGTTTTTCTAAAGATAGTTTTCTGAGGTTTTCGACAATAGCTCTTTCAATACTCATAATTTCTAATATCTTATTTAATGTCTTATTTTGTTAGGATTTATTTGGGTTGAGGAAATAATCTTTTTCTCTGCCTTAAAGAGATTTATCTAGATTTTAGCAAAAATTATAGGATAGGGTATTCAGTTGAACTCACGTTTCATAGTATTTGACACATCCAGATGCTTGGAATTTGGACATTGAACCCTGATTTTTCATAAGCTCGTCGAGCCGGGTCGTGACTCGGATCTCCTCCAGTTGCAACAGTTGCTATCTGCATTCCACGTGACATCCTCCCACGCTAACTGCTAAGAGCAGTATAGCGTGGGCTTCCCAA
>NZ_JARVCN010000487.1:0-2006 GCF_038442745.1 Crocosphaera sp. Alani8 | reverse complement strand
TGGTTTTATGAACATGGTTTGGAACTTTGTCTTGTCAGGTGCAAGATGTGAGTAAAATGTTTTATCAGTTATTTTGAGGTTAATCAGATGAGATTAGATAGGTTTGAATATACATATAATGAGGGTTTAGATAATGAATGGACAATTGAAGATTGTCAATTAAATCAAATTAATTTAATTGTCGGTAAAAATGCTAGTGGCAAATCAAGAATTCTTAGACCAATATATGTATTATCGGAATTATTAACAGAAAAGATTAAACTTGGTCCTAATGACAGAAAATACAAGTGGAATTTATATTTTAATAATGATAATCCAAAGAAAAAGACTCAATATTTATTAGAAATGGAAAATGGTTTAGTAGTCAAAGAAGAGTTAATTATTGGTGATGAAACTTTGTTGAATAGAGATAAATCTGGTGAAGGTAATATTAAGGCAGTAGAATTAGGAAGAGAAATGCGTTTTCAATCTCCTCAAACAGAATTAGCAGTTGTTAAGCGTAGAGATACGATTCAACACCCCTTTTTAGAAGATATATATCAATGGGCAAATTCTTTAAGATTTTATAAATTTGGTACACAATTAGGAAAAGATCTAGTGGCATCTATTCCCCCAAAAATAGAATTGGTAAAAAAACAAACAGATTTTAAAAATGATGAAAAAGTTATTGGTATTTTTTGGCTTGGTGAAAATGAATTTAAAGATGATTTTACGAATAAGATAATTGAAGATATGGTAGAAATTGGATATCAAATTTCAAAAATAGGAATAAAAGTACCATATATGCTTGAAATTGCGGATATTTCTGATCCTGATGATAATAATAATTTGCCCCAATTTTTATATGTTAAAGAAAATGATTTAAAAGGAATTACCGAACAATCAGAAATGTCTCAAGGAATGTTTAGAGCATTATCTTTATTTATTCAAATAAATTATTCTTTATTAGCAGAAAAACCAAGTTGTATTATTATCGATGATATTGGAGAAGGGTTAGACTATGAAAGAGCTTCTGCTATTATAAAACTATTAATTAAAAAAGCAGAAAAAGGTTTAATTCAACTAATTATGACAACTAATGATCAGTCTATTATGAATGGTGTTCCGTTGGAATATTGGTCAGTTATTGAACGAAAACCGGGTAGTGCAAAGCTACATAATCAATTCAATTCAAAAGAGAAATTTGAAGAATTTGAATTTATTGGACTTAACAATTTTGATTTTTTCACCAGTGAGTTTGCTTTACATGGATTTTCTGAGGAGGAGTAATTAAGATGAATCCCAAGAAAATCGCTATTTTTGTCGAAGGACAAACAGAACAAATATTTGTAGCCAAACTTCTCCAAGAAATGGCTGGAAGAAAAAATATATCTATACAGATTTATAAATTACAAGGAAAAAAGAAGCCGTCTAAACACAAACCTCAATTATTAGAAGATAGAAAGATTGAAAATTCTCCTTTTTTTGCTCTTTTATATGATTGTACTGGTGACTCTCAAGTATTATCTGATATAAACTATCAACATAAAAGTTTAACTCAAAAGAACTATACTAAAATCATAGGTGTGCGAGACTTATATCCTAAATCATTAGAAGATAAGCAAAAAACTGAACAAGCGGATAAAAGAACCATAAAATTCTTCAGGGAAACTGAAATTCCTATTGCTATGATTTTAGCTATCATGGAAGTAGAAGCATGGTTTTTAGCAGAATATAATTTTTTGTCTAAAATAGATAAACGTTTAACTTCTGAGTTTATTTTGCAAAATTATGGACTTGACTTAAGAAAGATTGATATTGAGACAATACCACATCCTTATGATGATTTACAGAAAATTTATCAATTGATTGATCGAAACTATGACAAAAAGAAGGAAGAAGTCACAGAAATTGTTGAATCTATTAATTACCAAGTTCTGCTTTCAGAGGTAGTCAAAAAAGTAAAACAGCTAGAAATAGAAGCTTCTCAAAAAGTCTGGGGGGACTCGCCGAAAGTTAGGGGACAA
>NZ_JARVCN010000486.1:0-56328 GCF_038442745.1 Crocosphaera sp. Alani8 | reverse complement strand
TGTTTGGCCTAAGTTTTCGCAGCGAGTGACCCCTGGCTTTTTGAGAAGATACAACCGATGAAAGGCGAAATTATGTGGAGTCGAAAAGTAAGTGATGGTGAGTTCAGAGTTGGTATCAAATATTTAGAGTCTAAAGTACTAAAAATGAAATTATTCTTTCAAAAAACTAACCCTAATGAGGACTAAATTTCATCTTGTTTGATGTAGGAGATTAGTGTTATTAATCTCCTACACAATCAGAAATCTTTAAAGGGCAGAATCTCCTACCTACCTGACACAAGTTCCACCAATCTTCCTCCTAAACTTGCTAGCAGTCCGTAAATAATCATCGCAGTAATAGTCGTAATTTCCACAACACCATTACCTAGATTAATATCATTAAATAGATTAACAAACGGTGCTACAAAAGGACTCGACCATCCATAAATAACTTGAGAAAACAAACTATCAGGATTAGCACCAGCAAACTTTAAGAGAAACCGTAAAACCAGCAAAGTTTCTAAGGCACTAACTAAGAAAAACATTCCTTTTAACAAGCGATTAACGATCAGATTACGTTGCGCTTGCTCGATACGACGTTCTTCTTGATGCAATCTTAGTTCTTCTTCTTGAAGATGAATTTCCTGCTGACGTTGTTGATAATCATCTTCAACGTGAGTGATATTGTTTTGAGAGTGTTCGTTCATGGTTTTTGCTCCAGAGAAAAAACAAAATTGTAGATATGTTATTTCATGTTGCTGACATACCTAGAGATAAAAAATATACCCTTAAAAATCAGTGTTTAGCCATTAAAACGACACAAGTTCGTCCATTAGTTGTATAGTTTTGGGTGGTAATTTCTACAGCAACTTCTAATTCACAAAAGGTTTCATTGAGAGGTAAAGAAGTATCAAGAACACGATACCAACGCTCGCCATTTTCTAACCAAGGTAATTGAAATTCTAAGGGTTCCCAATAAGCATTCAACATGACATGAAGATACTCTTTTTTTTCGGGATGACGCAAACTAAAAGCCAAACAATGGGAATAATCTGACCAATCTGGTTCCCCTAGTTTTACTCCGTGCCAACTAATATGAGGATGATTAGGACTATTATCAGCGACTTCTAATCGTTCCTCTTGGTTAAATAATTCTAACCCTTGAATAAAATAAATTAAACGTCGAACAAAACACCATAAATCGTATTCTTTTTCTACTTTATCCCAGTTAAACCAACTTAACTCATTATCCTGACAATAAACATTATTATTACCCCGTTGGGTGCGCCTTATTTCGTCACCCATCAACATCATAGGAGTTCCTTGGGATAAAAAGAGAATGGTGAAGAAATTTTTAATTTGTTGTAGTCTTAATGAGTCGATTGCTGAATCATTAACTTCTCCTTCTACCCCACAGTTCCAACTATTATTATGATTGTCTCCATCGCAATTATTTTCTCCATTTCCTTCGTTATGTTTTTCGTTGTAGGAAACTAAATCATTGAGGGTAAAACCGTCGTGACAAGTAATAAAATTAATACTGCGGTTGATGTCAACATCTTCACGATGGTAGATATCGGGACTCCCGAGAATGCGACTCGCTAGACGAGGAACCATCCCCGTATCCCCCTTAATAAACCGTCGCACATCGTCGCGAAAAGGACCATTCCACTCAGCAAACCAATCTGCTAATTCTACAAACCTTCCCACATCGTACAATCCAGCAGCGTCCCATGCTTCTGCAATCAGTTTTGTTCCTGCTAAAACGGGATCAGATTCGATCACCCACAAAATATCAGGGGTGGTTCCTCGTAAGTCTTCTAAAGGGGTTCCGGAAGAATCTCTTGATAAAATAGAAGCGAGATCAAACCGAAACCCATCGATGTGCATTTCTGTAACCCAGTAACGTAAGCAGTCTAGGATAAAACGACCAACGATGGGATGATTTCCCCGAAAAGTATTGCCACAACCTGCATAATTTTTGTACTGAGAATGATCTTCTTCCAAGATGTAATAGGTGGAGTTATCGATACCACGAAAATTTAACGTAGGACCGTGTTCGTCTCCTTCTGCGGTGTGGTTAAAAACCACATCAAGGATAACTTCTATCCCTTCTTTGTGTAACGCTTTAACCATGTCCCGAAACTCATTAACAGGACCCAAAGGACTTTGATCAGAACTGTAGGAACTGTGAGGTGCAAAAAATCCGATGGTACTGTATCCCCAGTAATTTGTCAGTCCCGGTCTCACGTCTTCTACATCGAAGTAATGAACCGGTAATAGTTCAACTGCGGTTATTCCTAAGCTTTTTAAATAGGCAATTTTTTCCTTTCCAATCAATCCTGCAAAAGTGCCTCTTTTTTCGGAAGGAACCCCGGAACTAGGATGACGGGTAAACCCACCAACGTGCATCTCATAGATCACACTTTTAGAGTAGGGAGTGCGTAGACGAGGTATTTCCTCCCAGTCCCCTTCCCAGTCGTAAGTTTCCGTATCCACTACCACGCTTCGTAAAGCTTGCGCGCAGTTATCTCCAGGGTGTTTGGCTGCTTCTCGATTATAAATAGAAGACCCAACAATAGCTTTAGCGTAAGGGTCTAGTAAAACTTTTTCTGGGTTACAACGATGGCCTTTGCTAAGGTCGTGAGGACCGTGTACCCGATAAGCATAAACTTGTCCTGCTTCGAGTCCCTCAACAAAAATATGCCAATAATAATGAGTACGATTTAGTTTAGGATCTAAGGGGATAGTATGGGAGGGTTGTGGGTCATTTTGTTCTGCAAATAATAATAATTCTATAAAAGTTGCTTGTTTTGAGAAAATACAAAAATTAACCCCCTTTTTTCCATCTTTTTCTACTGTTGCACCAAGGGGATAACTTTCGCCTGGAAGGGTTTTGAGGGCCATGAGGTGTGGTTAGGAGTAATTAGCTAATATTACTAGAACGTTAGCCTATATTTTTTTACTGATGTTTGTTTTTTACGATGTTTTTAGATTAAATATAAGTTTTCTTTCGAGCAACTTAAAATATTTAGCTGACTGGTTTTCGCAAGAAGTTTGGGAATTGTTGATATAGTTGGCTTGATTAGTGTCATTGTTATTGTGAACATTAATTTTATGACACAATCATGAGGCCAAAGAGATTATGTATAGGATTTTAAAGAATGATCAGCAAACCCTTGCTTTTAGTATATTGTATAGATTGTCTCTGTTATATTTTTGCTTTTTAAGAATTATTTTTTACAGATGCTTGTAGTAATTCAATCTCCTTAATCTCTAAGATACCATTGCTTTCAAATTCAATCTCTATCTGTACTTTAGCCGGGTTAGTATTTTTTTTGAAATGTGCGCGAACTTCAAAGGAGCAAAAATTTTCGTTCGCAGAAAGACTAGTTGACCAGTATCGAGTCGTCGTTCCCAGTTGACTCTTTTCACTTCGACCTAATTTGACCGTAATGCTGTCTTTTGTCTTTAACGCTCTTGCTTTAAACAGACAAGCTATAATACACTCTGGAATCCTTGGCTCAGCAACTTCAAACAAAACAACTTTCCGCAACGGATTGATGGCTAAAAAATCAGATGGATTACCATAAGCTTCGATTCGCCAACCACTCTCGTCGATATGTGTAATTCCATCTTTTTCTACAGTGGGATTGTTAACTGTGAATCGGTAAATAGGAATAAAGGGTTCTTGAGCTTCAGGAACGCTGAATAGTGTTCTATGTCTTTGGCCGCCTCTTGTACTTTAGAAGCCACCACATCTTGCAGATTTTTAAATAAATCATCAAACATAAAGGTGTTTTTTAACTATACGATATTCTTATGATTCCCTTTTGATAATATAAAATAACTATTTATTAAACAAAAACTTTTTAGAAAATAGACACTTAACCAACATGGCATAAATAGTTCATAAACACTCAGCAAGTTGATACAGATGGGAGTTTTAAACCCATCATTCAAGATAAACCTATAAATTGCCAAACCCTTTCTTTTTCTTATTTTTCTTGCCTTTTTTCTTCTTCCCTCCGCTATAACCTCGAAAACCTGGGGCTGCACCTTGACCAAACATCCCCCCCAGACCGGGCATTCCTCCACCCATTCCTGGCATTCCTCCACCCATTCCTGGCATTGCTGGCATCCCTCCCTGTCCCATTTGTTGCATCATCGCCCGCATACGGGTGAAATTTTTGATCAGTTTACTGATTTCCGCTTCAGGATGACCAGAACCTTTAGCAATACGACGGCGACGGTTGGGGGATTTGGCTAATAAGTCGGGATTTTTCCGTTCTTCTAGGGTCATGGAACTGATCATGGCTTCTGTGCGCTTCAGTTCGCTTTCTCCCTTCTCAATATCTGTGTTACTTAGTTTATTCATCCCTGGGATCATCTTCATGATGCTACCAAAAGACCCCATATTTTTCATCAGACGCATTTGTTTGAGGAAGTCGTTAAAGTCGAATTTTGCCTCTAAAATTTTCGACTGCATCTGTTCCACATCGGAGAGATCGATCTCCTCTTGTGCCTTTTCTACTAATGTGAGGACATCTCCCATACTCAAAATACGAGAAGCCATGCGATCGGGATAGAAAGGTTGTAAAGCTTCTACTTTCTCCCCAACCCCCACAAATTTAATGGGTTGCCCCGATATTTGCCGTACAGATAGGGCCGCACCTCCTCTGGTGTCCCCGTCCATTTTGGTTAAAATGGCTCCTGTAACCCCTATTTGTTCGTGGAAGGTACGGGTTAGGTTGGCTGCTTCTTGCCCGGTCATGGCATCGACCACAAGTAAGGTGTCATCGGGGTTAACCGCCTTCTTAACACGGGCTAATTCTAGCATCATCTCTTCGTCGATTTGCAGTCGCCCGGCAGTATCGATGATAACGGTGTCGATACCCATTTCTTTGGCTTTAGCTACCCCTTGTGTGGCGATATCAACTGGGTTAGCTTGGTTTCCCAGTTCAAACACAGGAACATCTATTTGTTCCCCAAGGGTTTTTAATTGGTCGATGGCAGCAGGACGATAAATGTCTGTAGCCACCATCAAGCAAGTTCGCTCTTGTTTACGCAGATATAGGGACAGTTTTGCTGTAGCGGTGGTTTTACCTGTTCCTTGTAAACCTGCCATTAAAATGACGGTGGGGGCTGATTCTGCTTGGGCTAGAGGGACATTACTTTCCCCCATGACCTTGACTAATTCATCATAGACAATTTTGATCAGTTGTTGGCCAGGATTAACCCCAGCGATAACCTCTGCACCGATCGCCGACTTCTCTACGTCCGCAATAAAGGTTTTGACCACTTGCAGGTTAACATCTGCTTCGAGGAGGGCCCGTCGCACCTCTTTTAAAGCCTCTTGTATATTGGCTTCGGTGATCTTATCTTGACCCCGTAATTTTTTCCAAGCGTCTTCCAGGCGATCGGCGAGAGCATCAAACATAGTGCTTTTGAGTGGTTAAGTTATAATTATCGATTGTTCTATTTCTTTAATTGTACTAGATCGATGTCTTAACCCTATCGCTATTTTATGCTCAATGCTTTAATGCTGTTCAAACCAACAAGCACAAAAGCATACAATCTCCCAAAAATATTTAACGGCCGACTTATTAAGGAGAGGTATCAGGGGGAATCTCTACCACTGGATGGTTTAAAGCGATGGTTAGGGCTTCGCTCTCGGTACGAGCATAACGGGGGAATAACCCATCCTGTGAGGAGATTTGGGCGATGGAGCCTATGAGAACCACAACAATCCCTAAACCACTAGCGATTAAGCCTTTTTTCCTTCGATCCTGACTATCAATGGTATCAAAAACCCCTTGGGATAAGTCATCTGTAGAAGCATAATTCTCTGGAACCGAAAGAGTAGTAGTTTGCCGTTGAACTCGCAATAATTGCTTATATAATTGGTGAAACTCAGGATCAGTATCTAGCTGTTGCTGAACCTGCTTACGTTCTTCGGCTGTCAACTCCCCATCCATGTAGGCACTCAACAGCTCAAAATGCTCAAACTGATTATCCATATTACCTAAATCAGTGGGAAAACACCCTTGCTTGTGTTCAAAATCAGACATCATGATTAACCCTTCCTTTGCTTCTAATTATAAGAAGACTTTTAGTTCAAGAAAAGAGACAAATGCTACCAGTAGCACATTCATGACACCACTCGTAAATGATTGTTGAGAGGATAAAAATCCCAACTAATCAATATATTTCTGTAAAACTGTTTGCAGCTTACCCCTAGCTCTAGCAATGCGAGACTTAACTGTACCCAGAGAAACGCCGGTCATTTCTGCGATTTCTTCGTAGGCTAAACCCTCAATTTCTCTCAGAACGATAGTGGTTCTAAAGGCTTCGGGTAAATCTGCGATCGCTACTTTGAGGCGATCATAAAACTCACGGGTGGCCAAGTCATCATTGGGACTAGGATAATCCGAGACAATATCCCATTCTATTTCCCCATCATCAACCCTACGGGGGGCATCTAAGGAGATAGGATGGCTAACTCTTTTGCGTTTACGCAGCTCATCGTAAAACAGGTTAGTGGCGATACGACTCAACCAACCTCTAAATTTAACTGGTTCGTTAAGGCGTTTTATATTGCGGTAAACACGAATCCAGACCTCTTGAGCCAAATCGGCACGGTCTTGCCAATCAGGGGCTAGATGGTAAAGAATTCTGTCTACATGAGATTGATAGCGATTCAAAAGTTCTGCAAATGCCACACGATCGGGCTTAGCTCCCTCTTGGCATTTGACAATCAAGTCGTAGTTTGAGAGCTTTTCTGGGGATAATACCGATTGTTTTCCCCACTGGCGAAGTAGTCCCTGAGATCCTGTTATTGCTTGACTCATAAATTTACCTGGCGCATAGTTCTCCTCACGTTATCACCATAGACGCACAAGTTTTAATTATGGTTCCCTGCGACTAAATTTTGTCACTGATTTTTTAATCAGGGGCTAGAGATTTCAGCATATCAGTCATATTTTGTAGAATATGGCTGCGTTGTTCTTGTTCTAGGGGTCTGCGGTTAGGAATTGTGGGACGTTCAACATAGCGTTGAATTCCCTCTGCAACTTGTTGAGCGATCAAAGTTTGTAATTCTTTTTGAGCTCGTTGTCTTTGATAGTCAGCCCCTTCATGGGTGGTGGCGTAAAGAGGGGGTAAACGGTTGAGAGCATAGGCAGCAATATCTCCGATATCGAGGCAACCGGATTCTTTTGATTCTTGCCGAGTTACCTGGTTAATAGCCTCACTCAAGACTAATTCCTCCATAACATTGATAAACTGTTTCCTGGCCACTGTTTTAACCTCTCCTGCTAATAACGCTCCCATGAGGCGATCTATTGCCATATATTCTTCTGTGGATAAATCTGAAGCGGATTTATAGAAATGTCCTACTTCTTGTTCCATTGTGGGTGTCAAATAGCCATCTTTCAGTACGTTTTCGACAATTTTTTGAATGCTCATAGATTTTTGTTTAGTGAGAAGGGGAGCAGTCTGTTGATATTGTTCATTCTCAGATTACCCAGATTAGAACTAAAAGTTGGCACTGGGGGCTATTTGTCTCTTTTTGAAGGAAAATAATAGCAATCTGATTAGATTAAGGGGCAGGTTTAAGATAAACAAGGGCGTGTCGCCAGATTAACAAGGATTGATTCGATTCGTCGGATACACAAATACATTGGGGATCTTGCCATAGAATTTGACCAGTGATGCTTTCTGTTGTGGTTAGCTGAATGACAATTTTTTGTTGATCTTTGATATATTTTTGTACTTGTCGAACACTGGGCAACCCTGTATCAAATTCAGTCATAATTTCTAGGAGTAACGGATAGGATTTATATTAGTACTGCTCGGTCTATGCTATTAACTCTCGATACACGGCTAAAGAGGGTGAAGTTATGGATATGAGATTAAAAATTGATTAAATTTTAGATGGACTTCTCTCTCTTTATAGTGCCTATTTTATCAATTTTTCGAGCTTATTGGAGTAGTATTGGGCACTATTCTCATTATCGACTATCTCTTGTTCTTATCTATTGGTTAATTGATAATTGTTTATATAATTTTTGCGGGAGGGATTATGGAATTTACTAAGTATCAAGGTTTAGGCAATGATTTTATTTTGGTGGACAACCGCCACAGTTCTACCCCATTATTGTCCCCAGAGGACGCGGTTAAATTATGTGATCGCCATTTTGGAATTGGGGGCGATGGGATAATTTTTGCCTTACCAGGAGATAAAAATAACGACTACACAATGCGAATTTTTAATTCTGATGGTTCGGAACCACAAATGTGTGGTAACGGAATTCGTTGTTTAGCTCGTTTTTTGGCTGATTTAGAAGGTACTGACACGATTGGGAAATCATACCGTATCCAAACTCTAGCGGGTACTATTATCCCTCGTCTTGAAGAACAAGGACAAGTGAAAGTGGACATGGGAACCCCCTTTTTATTGGCCAAGGAAATTCCTACCACGTTAACCAAAGCAGAAGAAAAAGTTATTAACCAATCCTTAGAGATAGGGGATCAATCTTGGTCAGTTACTTGTGTGAGCATGGGTAATCCCCACTGTATTACTTTTGTAGAAGATGTGGACAAAATCCCCTTAGAAACTCTTGGCCCCAAGTTCGAGCATCATGGGGTATTTCCTGAACGAACTAACACAGAGTTTATCGAGGTAGTTCGCCCTGATTATCTGAAAATGCGAGTCTGGGAAAGGGGTGCAGGAATTACTTTAGCTTGTGGAACTGGTGCTTGCGCTTCTGTGGTAGCAGGGGTATTAACGGGAAACTGCGATCGCTTTTGTACAGTGGAGTTACCAGGAGGGTGTTTAACTATCGAATGGTCAGAAACGGATAACCGACTCTATATGACCGGACCTGCTGAGGTGGTGTTTAAAGGGACTATAGGTGTAGTTAATTGAATTAATAATGGAATAACATTCATCTATCCCTCTTTTAGACTGTTATCCTCGATAACAGTCTAGGAAAATACCAGAGTTTTAAACTCCTGCTTTCTCTCTTTGGTTAACTGCTTGATGCAATTTTTGTAAATAGGGTAAACTCTCCATTACTGTGTCAAAATCTTGCACAAAATCGATTAAACAAGCCACTTCATTAATACCTATTTGTTCGAGTTTTTCGATAAAAGGAACACAGGTTTGAGGTGTACCAATTAAGGAGCGTCCTTTCATAAAACCTTCCACTCCAAATAGTAACAAACTATCGAGATCATCTTCAGAAAAGTTCTTTAAGCTTACATTTAAACCCATACCTTTAGCCAAATTTTCTAAAAGATCATAATGGGTTTTTAAATAATGACAAAAAGGTTGTCTAACTTTCTCTTTAACCGCTTCTGTTTCTTCTCCCAAAAAAGTATGTATCATCAAAGTCACCGTTTTACTGTTGGGATCGTGACCTGATTTTTCTAAATATTGACGGTACAGTTTAATTTTTGGCTCAACTTCTTCTAAAGTTCCCCCTAACAAAGAAGTTAAAACATTTGCTCCCATTTTCCCTGCTTCCATGAAAGTTTCTGGGGACTGACAAGTGATCCAGATAGGTAACTCGGGTTGTATGGGTTTCGGCAAAATTTTGGCTTCTACGGCTCTTCCGGCAGCATCGTTATACTCAACTGCTTTTCCTTGCCATAGCTGTTGTAGAGCTTTTACACCACGCCACATGGTTTGTTTTCGGTGGGTATGGGGTTCACGGGAAAGGATAAATTCATCCATTGTCCAACCGGAGGCAAAAGCGATCGCAACTCTTCCATTAGATAAATTATCTACCACTGCCCATTCTTCGGCAATTCTAACCGGATGGTGTAATGGTAACACCACACTACCTGCTCGCAGTTGTACTTTTTCGGTGGCCATTGCGAGAGCCGCATTAATCACAGAAGGGTTAGGATATAGTCCACCAAAAGCATGAAAATGCCGTTCTGGTATCCATAGAGCTTTAAAATCGTTGCGATCAGCAAATTTTGCGCTTTCGAGTAAAAGGCGATATTTATTGGGTTGAGCCACTGAGCCGTCCCCATCGAAGTAAAATAAGCTAAAGTCCATGATTTTTCTCCTTGGTTTTAAAATAAAATTTGCCAATTTGTAGAACGAAAAAGAAAAGAATTCTAAATTCCTAACTCTTCATCGGACATATTCTCTACTTGTGCCAATAAATCAGCGATTTCCTGTTGCTCGTCCTCACTGGGTTGATTTTCCTCGATCAGTTTAGCAATACCGGCAACAGTGGGAGACTCAAAAAGAAACTTCCTCATGGGTAACTCAACTTGAAACTCCTCTCTTAGTCGAGAAACCGCTTGAATAGCTAGTAGAGAGTGTCCCCCCAACTCAAAAAAGTTATCGTGAATGCCGACTTTTTCCATGCCTAATAACTCCTGTAATGCCTCTGCAACCTGTTTTTCTATGGGGTTACGGGGGGCTTCGTAAGGAGTGTTTAACGCTGGTCTATGGTAACTAGAAAGGGCTTCTGTGTCTTCAACTGTTGGGGATACCATCTCCTTGTTCATACGGGTTGATAAGTCACCAGGGGAGACGATAATCTGAGGATGGGAAGCAGAGGCCAATACTCGTTCTGAAACATCCCAAACTTCTCGGGGTGTCATAGCTAAGTCCAATAACGCTAACCCCGTTTTTTCTGAGGATGTATCCTCGTCTAACTGACAAGCATCCCAGTTGAGACTATACCAAGGAATAGAACCTGCTTGGTTGCGTTGGGTGGCTAAGGCATCTATAAATATATTAGCAGCAGCGTAGGCAGCAAACCCTAAACCACCAACAACCGAGGATAAGGAAGATTGTAACAGGTAAAAATCTAAGGGTTGTCCTTGTAATACTTCTTCTAGTATCAGTAACCCTTTTACCTTAGTTTTCCACTGGCGATCGCATTCTTCTGGAGTAAGACTGGGAAGGGGACAACTGGAGCGATCGCCCATAGTTCCTGCATGGATAACACCATCTATTTTACCAAATTTTTCGATTGCTTGGGCAATAATTGTTGCTATTTCTTGTTTATCGCTTAAATCGGTGTTAAAAAAGAGGAATTCTGTGCCACCTGTTCCTAATGCTTGTAGTTGACGTACACAGCGACTTACTTCTTCTTGGGGACTATGGGTAACTAACCACGTATCCCATTCTTCTCGGGGAGGTAAGTGTTTGGGTCCGATAAGTACCAGTTTAGCGTTGACGGTTTGTCTTAACCATTGAGCATACACTAGTCCTAACCCTTCTACAAAATCTCCGGCAATGAGATAAACTCCTTGTTCTTTCAAGGGTATAGTCTCTTTTTCTACTTCTGTAAGGGGTAAGGTTTCAAAGGTTTGCACCCAACGATGGGGACCGCGATAAGCAACTATTGTATCATCGGTGGGGGTTAATAGTTCGTTTACTAGGGGATTTATGGATATGTTATGAGCAGTTATATCGATGGTTTGGCAATCAATAAGGGGAAACTCTTGGGAAATGACTTTACACACCCCTAAAATAGTTGTTTTAGCAGGATTTAAGGTCTCTGTCCCAATTACATCTTGTAAACCTTCAGCGATCGCAGTTATTTTTATTTTTTCTTGCTGTTGTCCTATGGTTTGGCAAAGATACAGCAAGCTATAAAAACCTAAATCTTGACATTCTTCAAAGGTTTCTACTGCTTTTATGGGCCACAAATTAAGTATTCTTTGAGGTTTTTGAGACAAACTATCCCATAATTGCTGGTAATCTTCAACATTCTTAGGATTAATAATGTATTTATTTTCATCAATTTTGATAAATTCTTCACCTATAATCACTGTAGTTATATTCTGTTGATATTTTTGAAGATTACTAATCAAAGTAGTATAAAATTCATTTTCATTCGTTAGAATCAACCAATTTTGAGGCTCTGTTTTACTATTTTTTGGTAATGCTATCCGTTTCCAAGCAGGAACATAAAACCAGTTAGCCATCTCAGGATCTTTGGTGAGAGAGGTTTCCTCAACTTGGGGAACCGTTTCTGATGGAGACAGATCCACCCAATAACGCTGACGTTCAAAGGGATAAGTAGGTAGGGGGATGCGAGAGGTACTTTTATGGAGATTGAAGGTTTCCCAATCGATTTCTACTCCATTTTGCCAAAGTTTACCCACTGTATTCAAGATAAATGAGTCATCCGAGATAGTTTCTTGGGGATGCCGTAAAGATGTGAAAACAGGAATATTTGCGCCATTTTGTTTAGTTAAACTGCTTAAAGTTCGTCCTGGTCCTATTTCCAAGAAAATGCGATCGCCTGTTTCTAAGAGTTTTTTGACACCATCGTGAAACCGGACGGGTTGAGTAATATGTTGTGTCCAATAGTCAGGATCAGTAGCTTCCCCTGGAGTTATCCAAGTGCCTGTTAAGTTAGAAATAAAAGGTAATTTGGGAGAATTTAAAGAAATTTGTTGAATTATATCCTTAAATTTGCCAGTAATGGGCTGCATGGAAGGAGAATGGAAAGCGTGGGAAGTATGGAGACGACGACAAGGAATATTCTTATCAGTTAAAAGGTTTTCTAAGGTTGCGATCGCTTCTATTTTCCCTGAAACGACACATAAGTTTGGTGCATTGATAGCTGAAACAACTAAATCTTCTGCTAAGAAACCTGTTAACTTTTCCTCTGATAAAAAAACAGAAAGCATTGCTCCGGAGGGACATTCCTGCATCAGTTGCGATCGCATTTTCACCAGATAGAGAGCATCTTGCAAAGAAAATACACCTGCTATGGTTGCAGCCACATATTCCCCAAGACTATGGCCTAGCATAGCATTGGGTTGGACTCCCCAGGAGATCCAAAGTTGAGTTAAAGCATATTCAATGACGAATAGAGCAGGTTGAGCATATATTGTAGATTGTAGTGAGAAGGCAGAAGGTTTTGTTTCAAAAATAATCTCTCGTAAGTCATATTCTAAATATCCTTGAAGCAAGTCACAGCAACGATCTACTTCTTGTTTAAAAACTGTTTCAGTTTCATATAGTTTCTTCCCCATTCCTAGATATTGGCTGCCTTGTCCTGAAAATAGAAAAGTTACCCGATCATTGGTAGAACTTTGGGAAGAATCAGTTAAATAAGAAGATTCTAGCTGTTTTATTGCATCTTCGTGATCCTGACAAACAATGAAACCACGATAATCAAAATCTCTTCTTCCTACTTGCAAAGTATAAGCTACATCACCTAAGTCAATATCTGGATACTGTTTTAAATAATCTGCTAAATTTTTAGTTATTGTTTCTAAAGCAGTTGATGTTTTAGCTGACAACAATAATAAATGACTCCTGCCTTCTACCTTCTGACTCCTGCCTCCTGCCTCCTGCCTCCTGCCTTCTGCCTCTTCTAAAACAACATGAGCATTAGTTCCACCCATACCAAAGGAACTAACACCAGCACGACGGGGAGTCCCATTTCGTTGCCATTCTTGGAGTTGACTATTAACATAAAAAGGGCTGTTATCCCAGTCAATTTGGGTGTTGGGTTGCCTAAAATTGAGACTGGGGGGCATTTTTTGATTTTTTAGGGCTAAAACGGTTTTAATCAGCCCTGCAATACCTGCGGCTGCATCTAAATGACCGATATTAGTTTTCACAGATGCAATGGCACAGGACTTTCCTTGTTGGTTACTGGAGCGAAATACCTTATTTAAAGCAGACATTTCGATGGGATCACCCAAAGGAGTGCCTGTACCGTGAGTTTCGATGTAATTGATTGTTTTTGGTTCAATTCTTGCTTTTTTCAGGGCTTTTTCGATAACTTCTGCTTGTCCTGTCACGCTGGGGGCGGTTAGTCCCACTTTTTGGGAACCGTCGTTATTGATGGCAGAACCTTTAATTACTGCATGAATATGATCGCCGGCTTCTAGGGCAACGGATAACCTCTTTAAAACCACAATACCCACCCCATTACCAAAGACAGTGCCTTGGCCTTGGGCATCAAAAGCACGACAGAAGCCGTCTGGGGAAGCAATACCATCTTCTTGGTAAAGATAGCCTGATTTTCCCAATGTTCCAATGGTAACGCCCCCTGCCAACGCCATGTCGCATTCTTGGTTGCGCAAACTTTGACAAGCCAAATGAACGGAAACTAGGGAAGTAGAGCAGCCGGTTTGTACTCCACAACTGGGCCCTTTTAGGTTCAGTTTATAGGATACTCTTGTCGGCATTAACCCCATAACATTGCTGATCACCACTTGGGTTTTATCTAGGGACTGTCTTAGGTGAGTGTTACCATACAAGTTCACCAGATAGCTATTGAGTGCTGCACCCCCAAACACTCCGATAGCACCCCCATAACGTTCGGGGTCATAACCTCCATTTTCTAGGGCTTCCCAGGCACATTCCAGGAAGACACGGTGTTGGGGGTCAATGACTTCTGCTTCTCTGGGAGAATAGCCAAAAAAGGCGGCATCGAAGGTATCTATCCCGTCAAAACTGGAATAGGCGTTGACATAGTTAGGATCGTTAACGGTTTCAGGATCAACTCCGTTAGCTAATAGTTCATCCTGAGAGAGAAATTCGATAGAATTAATCCCATTAGAGAGATTTTCCCAAAATTCATCCAAGTTTTTAGCCCCTGGAAACCGTCCGGCCATACCGACGATGGCAATGGGTTCGTTTTGGGCGAGTTCCACTGCTTCGAGTTCGTTGCGGGCTTCTTTGAGGGCTGCTAGGATACGTTGTGAGGTTGATGTGTCAGTCATTTTTTCTGTTTTTTAATAAATTTTCTAGTTCGTTTAATTCTTGAGCAATGGCACTGTCTTCCTCTAAGCTTTCAGAGGCGGTTATATCTTCCTCTATGGCTTGAGAAACGGGGGTTTCCTGTTCCTCGCGAAGCACTGATTTTGCCGTCCCTTCTAACTCAGATTGAAAAATTTCCTCAACTAAATACTCAGCTAAGGCTTTAATGGTTGGATATTCAAAAATGACCGTTGAAGGAAGGGTTACACCTAAACCTGTTTCTAAACGGTTTTTCATTTCTACTGCCATTAAGGAGTCCATTCCTAGGTCGAAAAAGCCTTGTTGGGGGTTGGGTTTGGTTTTCAGTCCAAGAATGGGAGCGACTTCTATTTGTAGATGGTTGATGAGGAAGGAAAGACGATTTTGTGGCAAAATGTCTGCTAACTGTTGTCGTAACTCTGCTGTTTCTTTTGGTTTAGTTTCTCTAGTTTGGGCGAAGTCTTCAAAGTAGGGGGAAGTTGCCCCAGAAGCAAGAAACTGTGACCATTGGATGGGAACAACCCCCACTTGAGTAGATTCTTGTGTAAATAGTTGTTCTAGAATGTCTAACCCTTGTTGGGGAGCGATCGCTCCAACGCCTCTACTCTTCATCTGTGTGTCTACCTGTCGTTTAGCAGCTGCTCCAATATCGGACCACACGCCCCAGTTAATGCTCAATGCCGGGAGTCCCTGCGATCGCCGATAATGGGCTAAGGTATCGAGGAAGGTATTAGCTGCGACGTGGTTTGCTTGTCCTGGAGAACCCAATAAGGAAGCGGCAGATGAGAAGAGAATAAAGAAGTCTAGGGGTTTATCTTGGGTTAAGGTATGAAGGTTCCAACCTCCTTGAACTTTGGGAGCCAGAACTTTATTAAACCGTTCCCAGTTCATTTGCAGAAGTACCCCGTCGTCTAATACACCGGCTGCGTGGATAATACCTTTTAGGGGAGCAGGGGAGGTGGTTTCAATGTTTTGTAGAACGGTTGTTAGTTGTTCTTTGTTGGATACATCTCCTTGAGCAACGGTAATATTAGCTCCTAGAGTTTCTACAGTTTGTATTTGTTGTTTTTGTTGCGAGTTTGGTTCATTTCGTGCCATCAAGACTAAATTTTTCGCTCCTTTTTCTACCATCCAACGGGCAACTAATAGTCCTAAACCCCCTAACCCTCCGGTGATGAGATAGGTTGCATCTTGATCAAATTTTAACGAAGATTGATTGTTATCCCTATTCCCTTCCCTATCAGAATAAGAAACAACTATTTTGCCGATATGCTTTCCTTTTTGCATATAACGGAACGCTTCAATGGTTTGCTGGATGGGGAAAACGTTACGAGGTAAGGGTTTTAAATAACCTTCCTCAAACTGTTGTTTTAACTCCACAAGCATTGACTGAATAAGTTGGGGTTGCTGTTGCGCAATAGTAAGCAAGTCGATGGGAAAGTAAGATGCATTGGGTTTAACTTTCTCAACTTGTTGGGTTGTCCAGATGTCTCGTTTCCCTATTTCTATAAAACGCCCTGCATCACTTAATACGGAGAAGCTTTTTTCAATGAAATCTCCTGAGAGGGAGTTAAATACGATATCAACCCCTTTTCCTTGGGTAATAGTCAAAATTTGTTCTGCAAAGTCTAATGTTCGAGAGTTCATCACATTTTTAACCCCCAAAGACTCGAGAAAACTCCATTTATTGGGACTAGCGGTGGCAAACACTTCTGCTCCCCTTTGTTGAGCTATTTGTAGGGCTGCCATACCTGTTCCCCCGGCGGCTGAATGGATGAGGATGCGATCGCCTTTTTTTATTTTTGCAATACGATGTAAGGCGTAGTAAGCGGTTAAAAAGTTGGCAGGAATGGTAGCTGCTTCTTCAGTAGTTAAGTTTTTGGGGCAATGGGTAACTAACTGGGCAGTTATGGTGACATACTGACTAAAACTACCAGGTGCTAAGGCTAGAACGCGATCGCCTTTTTTTAGTTCTTTGACTCCTTCTCCAACAGTAACCACTTCTCCCACACATTCAACTCCAAACCATCCTCTCTCAAAAGGTAATAATCCTAACCCGTCTAAAACGTCGATAAAGTTGAGTCCGGTGGCTTCTATTTTTATTTCTACTTCACCTTTTTCGGGGGAGCGGCGTGACGTGGAAACAAGTTTTAGGTTACTTAATGTCCCTTTTTGAGATACGTCGAGTTTAAATGGTTGATTTTCAGGTATTTTTAGATTATCTTGCTTGATTTTGGGATGACGCACCAATCTTGACACCCGAGGTTTATTATCCCGTAGAGCAACTTGAGGTTCTTTATCTGTTGATTCAATAACTCTTAATAGGGCTTCAATTTGTTTTTCTGGGTTAATTTGGGTATCTATATCGATACATCTAGAGTTTAATTGTGGATGCTCTAAATTGATAACTTTTGCTAGTCCCCATAATGATGCTTCTCTTAACCCTGGTAAGGTTTTCTCTGTTTCTGTGCATACTGCACCCCTGGTTATGATAGAGAGGGATGCTGGTGTGGATGAGTTAGCAAGGGTTTGAACAAGATTCAAAACCTGACTACAAGCCATTTTAGATGCTGTTTCTAAGTCTTGGGTAGTTAAGTTAGAGGGTTCGGAACTGTCTACATTACCTAAATAAATAATATGTTGAAACTGCTCTAAATTATCTATTTCTTGGCTATATGTAGCTAATTCTCTTTTTTCTTGTAAATGGTTAACTAATTTGTCTGTAAAACTATCTTTTTCTCCGAATACTAACCAATTTTTGGGAGCAGAGGCTTTTTTCTGTCCCAAGATAATTCCTTGTTGTGAAACTGTTTCAGCTTGTTTCTGTCCGGGTTTTAGGATTGCTGTATGCTCAAATTCTGTTTTAATTAACAATTCTTGCCATTTTTGGGCAGATATTAAAGGATAATCAACCCTTGTCTCGTCTTTAAACTTCCACCATCCCTCTGTTAACCCAAAAATCAAATCTAACCACAACAGGGGACTTGTACTTTCAAGCAACAGTAAGATCCCTTTGGGACTTAATAACTGATGAACATGGTTAATGGTTTGTTCTAGGTTTTCTGTGGCGTGTAAAACGTTGGCTGCAATAATGATATCGTAATAATCGGACGAAAATCCTTGTTTTTGTGGATTTTGTTCAATATCTAAGGTTTGGTAGCTAATAAAGGGATAGTCAGCAAATTTTTGTTTTGCCTTTTCGGTAAAAAGAGGGGAAATATCACTAAAACAATATTCTGTTTGCGTTGCATCCAGATGGGGTAATAAATAAGCTGTTGTTCCCCCGGTTCCTGCGCCAATCTCTAATATACGGACTTTTCTGCCTTGAGGTAATGCTTCTAAGGTAACTTTGAGGACTTCTTCTACCAGGGTATTCATCATTTTAGCCCCTGGAGAATCTTGATACAATTGGGTAGCAGTGGTTAAGTCTCCTTGGGGAAAGAGTAGCTGCATGGGATCGCAGTTTCCTTGTAACACTTGTGCTAGTTGAGAAGCGCAGCGATGGAGTAAACTTAATTCTGTTTCTGCGAAGGGATATTCAGTTAATAAACGTTGCTTTTGGTTTTCAATGGTTTCAGGTTGAAGCGTTTTCATTACCTGCCATTGCTCATCTATTTTGTTTAAAATTCCTACTTCTGTAAGTTTTTTTAGGAGATAATTAGTTAATCTATGATATTTCTTGGCAATAGTTAACGATTGTTTCGATAAGCGTTGATTCTCTGTAAACTGCCATCCCATTTCCTGAAATGCTTTAACAATGTATATAAGGCTTAAATCGTCTAATTTAGGCAATAATTCTTGATATTGGATGATTTCAGGACGATTTATTAATTCTGTGAAACGAGGAATCAGGCGATCGCTTATTTTTTGGGGAGTTGGGAAATGTTCACAAGATGGAGTTAGGGTTAGTTTTTCTCTCCATTCAATCTCGTAAAACCAGTCGCTGTAAGCACTCTGTGAACTAGCAAATAAGGTTTCGGGACTAACTGGACTAAGTTGTATCCCTTTTACTGTAGCAATAATGTTTTCTTGATGGTCTATAATTTCTATGTCTGCAATTAAAGTATGTTGCAAAGAAGACTTACGAGATCGTAGTTTAACATGACTCCAAATATGAGTATCAAAAGTGTTTTGATGAAGGGTAAAATAATCTAATCCAATGGGAAGATAAGTTATGTTTTGATCTTCTTCTAATAAAGTAATTCCGATCGCCTGAAAACAAGCGTCTAGTAATACTGGATGGATACTGTAAGGGTTGGTTTTATATGTTATGTTTTCTGGTAAAGAAATCTCTGCTAATGCTTCTTCTTGTGCATTTTTCCACAACTTATTAATTGCTTGAAAATTAGTATCAAGATTAACTCCTCTTTCAGATAATTGTTGATAATAGTTTGTAGTGTCAACAGGGCGATCACATTCTTTTTTTATCTCGTTTAAGTCAATTTTATTAGGGCTATCTGTATCTAATATAATTTTTCCTTTTGCATGAAGTATCCAGTCAGATTCTTCTTGACTAAATATTTCAAAATCGTACTTACTATTATTTTCTTTTGGCGTTAAAAAGGTTTGCGTTTTTATTTCCCTTTCATCTGCTAATATTAAGGGTTTTTGAATAGTAACATTTTCTAAAACAATAGATTGACTATTCATTATTTTAATTCCTGCGCTCAAAGCCATTTCTAAAAAGCCAGCACCTGGAAGAATTACTTTTTTAAAAACACGATGATCTTGCAAAAATTTGGGATCGTTCTGACTAATTTCGCTTTCAAATAAAATAGTGTCAGATTTAGCTAAAATTAATCGATCTCCTAGTAGAGGATGTTCCTTGACTTGGTTTATTTTCTTTTTTGTTGCTGATGTTGTGAACCAATATTTTTCCCTTTGAAAAGGATAAGTTGGTAAATTATCCAGATAAGTTCTGGAATAATCTTTATCAAATTCTTCCCAGTTAATTCCCTGTCCTCTTGCATATAATTCTCCCAATGTCAATAGGATTGTTTGCCAATTTTCTTGTTTTGGATGTAAACTTGCTAACCAAGAAATACCCTCCGCTTTATTTCTATTTTCAATAACTGTTTGTCCTATGTTTAATAAGGTTGGTTTTGCTCCTATTTCTAGAAATATTTTAATATTTTGCTCTGCTAAACATTCCATCCCTTGCTTAAATTTTACTGTTTCTCTAATCTGACGACACCAATATTCAGCAGTCGCTATTTCACTCTTGATTATTTTTCCTGTTACTGTGGAAACTATTTTTATTTTGGGTGATAAATATTTTATTTGTTTGGCTACGGTTTCAAATTCTTTTAACATGGGTTCCATCATGGGAGAATGGAAGGCATGAGATACTTGTAAGGTTTGGGTTTTAATTCCCTCTGATTCCATTTTTATAACAATTTTTTGTATTGCTTCTTTCTCCCCAGAAATTACAACATTTTTTTGATGATTAATAGCTGCGATCACAACTTGATTATTATCGTTTCCTATGGCTTTTTCTATAGTTTCTACTGTGGCAAATACTGCTACCATTGAGCCATTTTCGGGAAGTTTTTGCATCAATTTCCCTCTGGCGGCAATTAATTTTAAACCGTCTTCTAAACTAAATACTCCTGCTATGGTTGCTGCTACATATTCCCCGATACTATGACCTATCATTATGTTGGGTTGAATACCCCAAGATAACCAGAGTTTTGCCAGGGCGTATTCGATAATAAATAATGCTGGTTGGGTGTTAATTGTTGAGTCTAGATTATATTTATTTTCTCTGCTTATTTCTTCGCTAAATATAATATTTCTAATATCCCATCCTAGTTCAGATTGAATAATATTACAGCAGTAATCTACTGTTACTTTAAAGGTTGGTTGGGTTTCATATAGTTGTTGTCCCATTCCTATATATTGGGAACCTTGTCCTGTGAATAAAAAGGCAATGGTATCTGGTGAGATTATCTGACTAAAATTGTTGTTATCTTGGTTGAGTTTTTCTAATGCTTCTGTTGTGGAACTTGCTATAATACTGTAACGATAATCAAAAGGTGAGCGGCCTTTATTTGCGCTGTAACAAATGTCAGCAAAGGAAATATTTTTATGATTATTTAAATAGGTTTTGTATTGTTCTATTTGTGCTTGTAAAGCTGTTTCTGTTTTCCCTGATAGGGTTAATAGATGAAGAGGGCGATCTTTTTCGGGTATGTTAATAACTCTGGGTAAAGCTTCCCCTAAAATAACGTGAGCATTTGTGCCACTAAAACCGAAAGAACTTAACCCTGCTAACCTGGGGTTTTCTCCGTTTTTCCAGGGAGTTCTTTGAGTAGGGATATTGATAGGTAACTGATCCCAGTTCATGTAAGGACTAGGACTTTCAAAATGCAGGTGTGGTGGTATTTCTTGATGTTGTAAAGATAGCACAAGCTTAATTACCCCTGCGATGCCGGCAGCGGCTTCTAAATGACCAATATTGGTTTTCACCGAACCCACTATTAAGGGTTGCTGTGTAGAGTGGGTTTGACTAAAAATAGCCCCTAACGCCCCTATTTCAATGGGATCACCGAGGGATGTTCCGGTTCCGTGAGCTTCAATATAACTTATCTCAGAGGGGTCAACCTTGGCGTTTTCTAATGCTTGACGGATCACTGTTTGTTGGGAGGGACCGTTAGGAACCGTTAAACCGCTACTACGTCCATCTTGGTTGACTGCGGAACCCCGAATGAGGGCTAAAATGTTGTCTCCATCGGATAAAGCTTGTTCTAGGCGTTTTAAGACAACTACTCCACAACCTTCGGATCTCACAAAACCATCTGCATTGCGATCGAAGGTCTTACAGCGACCATCTGGGGCTAACATTTGTGCTTGTGAGAAATTAATGCTAAACTCTGGGGAAATCAAGCGATTAACCCCTCCTACAATAGCTGTTTGGCATTCTCGGTTCCGTAAGCTTTGACAGGCCACATGAACTGCTACTAAGGAAGACGAACAGGCCGTATCTACAGCTAAACTGGGACCGGTTAACCCCAACAGAAAAGAAAGTCTTCCCGCAGCCACACTATGGGAGTTTCCAGTCGCTAAATAAGCATCGATATCGTCCACGTCACGGGTTAATAACTGTTGCGAATAGTCATTACTACTTATGCCGATAAATACCCCTGTTTGAGTCCCTGCCAAGTTTTTAGGGACAATACCGGCATTCTCTAACGCTTCCCAACTAACTTCTAATAGTAAACGTTGTTGGGGATCGATACTGATCGCTTCACGGGGAGAAATGCCAAAAAACTGCGGGTCAAACTCTTGTAACTGTCCAATAAACCCCCCATAACGGGTGCAGATTTTTCCCTGGGTTTTGGGGTCAGGATCGTAGTATTCATCTATATTCCAGCGGTCCGAAGGAACAGAGGTAATGGCATCTTTTCCCTGTTGTAACAACTGCCAAAACTGAGTCGGGTTATTGGCCCCCGGAAACCGACAACCCATGCCAATAATAGCTAAGGGTTCGCTTTTGGCCTGTTCTAATGCTTTCAGTTTCACCCGCATTTGACGCAGTTCTTTTAACGCATCTTGCATTAAAGATGCGTAATCTCTATTTTCTGCCATTATTCGTCACCTCCTTGTATTTCTAAGAGTTCTTGAGCTAATAAGTCAGCGAGATCGTCTTGAGATAAATTCTCTGTGTTATCGTCTTCTATTGGTTCGGGGGTTTCTTCTGTTAGTTTCAAAACTTCTCTAGCTATGTAAGTCACTAAAGCGTCTCCTGTAGGATAGTCAAAGGCAAGGGTTGAAGGGAAAGTACAACCAAAGGTGTTTTGTAAACGGTTTTTGAACTCCATTGCAGTTAACGAGTCCATTCCTAGATCAAAAAAGCCTATTTCCATATTGATGTCTGATGGGTTGAAACCGAGAACTTGCGCTAGTTCAGAACGAATATGATCCCCCAAATAATCCTCTTTTTCCTCTCTGGGTATCTCTTGCAACTGTTGCAGAAAATTGTTTTCACTGTGGGTTAAGGTGGCTTTTTTCTGTTTGAAGTTACTAAAAAAGGGAATATTTTGATCTACTGGTAAAAACTCAGACCATTTAATGGGTACAACCCCTATTTGTGTCGACGAGTCTTTCATTAACTGCTCTAAAATAGCAATTCCTTCATCGGGTGCGATCGCCCCAACTCCTTGACGTTTGACTTGACGTTTAGCGGCTGCGCCAATATCGGACCAGACACCCCAGTTAATGCTCAATGCCGGGAGTCCCTGCGATCGCCGATAATGGGCTAAGGTATCGAGGAAGGTATTAGCGGTGACGTGGTTAGCTTGTCCTGGAGAACCCAACAACGAAGCACCAGACGAGAAGAGAATAAAGAAGTCTAGAGGTTTATCCAGGGTTAGGGTGTGAAGGTTCCAGGCACCTTGAACTTTGGGAGACATTACCTTATTAAAACGTTCCCAGGTGAGTTGTTTCAGCACTCCGTCGTCTAATACCCCGGCTGCGTGGATGATACCTTTTAGGGGAGCAGGGAATGTTGTTTCGATGCTTTGTACAACGGTTTCTACTTGCTCTTTGTGGGATACATCTCCTTGAGCGACGGTAATGTTGCCTCCTAGAGCTTCTAATGCTTGTATTTGCTGTTCCTGTTGCGAGTTTGGTTTATTTCGTGCCATCAATACTAAATTTTTGGCTCCTTTTTCTAGCATCCAGTGAGCAACTAATAGTCCTAAACCCCCTAAACCTCCGGTAATGAGATAGGTTGCATCTTGATCAAATTTTAATGAAGATTGATTCTTTTCCCTATCGGAATAAGAAATAATAACTTTCCCTGTATGTTTCCCTTGCCGCATATAACGGAAGGCGGAAATAGCTTCTTCTCGGGGAAAAACTCGATAAGAAAGGGGTTTTAACTCACCTATCTCCAACTGTTCCCTCAAATGGGATAGCATCGACTGAACTAACTCCGGTTCTTCTCGACACACTTGGAACATATCCACTTGAAAATAAGCTGCATCGGGTTTTAGTTGGGAATGAATGTCTAACCCTTCTCCCTCCTGACTCTTGCCTCCTGACTCCTGACTCCTGCCTCCTGACTCCTGACTCCTGCCTCCTGACTCCTGCCTCCTGACTCCTGACTCCTGCCTCCTGACTCCTGACTCCTGCCTCCTGACTCCTGCCTCCTGCCTCCTGACTCCTGACTCCTGCCTCCTGACTCCTGACTCCTGACTCCTGACTCCTGACTCCTGCCTCCTAACTCCTGACTCCTGCCTCCTGCCTTCTAACTTCAAACTCTTCCCAATTTCAATAAAACGCCCGTTATCTTTCAAAATAGCGAAACTTTTGGCAATAAATCCCCCTGAAAGAGAATTAAGCACAATATCGACCCCTTCTCCTGCTGTGATCTCTGAAATTTCTTCTGCAAAGTCTAAGCTACGGGAGTTCATAATATGGGGTACCCCTAACTGTTTCAGGGTATCCCATTTACCCTCACTGGCCGTCGCAAATACTTCGGCCCCGACTTTTTGGGCTATTTGAATGGCTGCTTGTCCCACACCTCCTGCACCGGCGTGAATCAATATGCGATCGCCTTTTTTAATCTTGGCCAGATGATGTAAGGTGTAGTATGCGGTGAGGAAGGTAACGGGAACAGTGGTTGCTTGTTCTGTGGTTAAAGTCTTTGGTTTACCACTCACCATCGCCGCATCAACGCTGACATACTCCCTGAAACTACCAGAAGCGATGGCCATAACTTCTTCACCGATGTTCAAATGCTGAACGTTTATCCCTTTGTTGATCACTTCTCCCACACATTCACACCCCACGGGACCGGGTTCCCCTGGATATAAGTCTAAGGCGTTAAGTACGTCCCTAAAGTTCAAACCTGTTGTTTTAAGGCGTATCTCTACTTCTCCTGGGTTGGGGGAACGACGGGTGAAGGGTTGCCATTGCAAGTTGTCTAGGGTTCCCCGTTGAGAAATGGTTAACGCGAGGGGTTCTGTTGTTGCTAGAGAAAGTTGTTGAGGAACTAACCTGGCCACATGACGGGTATTTTGACGAAATGCAATTTGATTTTCTCGAGAATTTGACCTAATTTCTTCTAATAAAACTTTAACCTGTTGTTTTACTGATTCATTAACCTCTAAATCAACGCAGACACAGTTAAACTCAGGATGTTCTAAGGCGATGGCTTTTCCCAGTCCCCACAAGGATGATTGAGTGATCCCTAAAACACGATCGCTATTATCTGTTGTCATGACTCCTTGTGTCACTAACCAGAAACGGGGAGGGTGACTGTAAGAATGCTGGATAAGATGCAAAATACTACGGCAGTGATTTTCTGAGGCATTTTCTAAGTTTTCTCGGGTTAAATGCTCTCCTGATGGATCATCTATGCCCCAAAGGTAGATAATCTGATCAAATTGCTCTTTTTCTAGTAATCTCGATATATCTTGTTTGTTTTTGGGATTAATATGATGGTCTTTCTCTCCTATTTGTTGATACTTACTATCTGCGTAAGCAACAATACAGTTTTCTCCTTTTTCTTCCAATGTTTGCACTAAATGGCTGGTTATACCCTGGCGATCTCCTAAAATCAACCAATTTTTTGCCTCAGTCTCTATATTTTCTCCGTTTCTGGCAACGATAACCCCTTGTTGGGAAAGTAAACTATTAGCATCGGAGTCAGGAGACAAAACAGCAGACTCAACAAAACCATTTTTTTCTAAAAGTTGTTGCCACTGATAAGGTGATATTAAGGGATAGTTGGGTCTTAAGTCAGTGTCTGTGAACCTCCACCAACCTTCTGTTAAGCCAAAAATAAGGTCAAGCCAACGCAGAGGACGAGTACCTTCTAATAAGACTAGCATTCCTTGAGGGGTTAGTAACTGTCTGATATGGGTAAGGGTTTGTTGCAAGTCTTTGGTAGCGTGTACTACGTTGGCAGCAAGAATAATGTCGTAGTTTTGTAGGGGAAAGCTCTGAGTTTTTGGGTCTTTTTCGATATCTAAGACACGATACTCTACAAATGGATAATCAGAGAATTGTTGACGGGCTTTTTCGGTGAATAATGGGGAAATATCTGTAAAAACATATTCGCTTGACAATTGATCGAGTTCAGGAAGTATATAAGCTGTAGTTCCTCCTGTTCCTGCACCAATTTCTAGGATTTTTAAGGGACTTTTAGGTAATTTATTGTCTAATGAAGTTAATATTACCTGTTTTACCAGGTTATTCATCATTTCTGCCCCTGTAGATTCCTGATACAGTTGTGTTGTCAGGGTTAAGTCTCCATCAGGGAATAATAGCTGCACGGGATCGCAGTCTCCCTGTAATACTGCTGCCAGTTGGGAACCGCAACGTTGCAATGAAGCGAGTTCGGCAGAATTATTGTTTGATATTTTTGTTTCATTTTCCCTGTTTTTGTTTCCCTCAAACTCCTCAATAACTGCCCATTCTTCCCCTATTTTTCTCAAAATATTTTCTTCTGCGAGTATATTTAGTAAGCGATCGCATAACCTGTTATAAGTTGGTAAAATTCCTAATCTTTTCTGCAACTGAGTGGTAGTAAAATGGGTATCTTTTGTAAATTCAATTCCCAATTTTTTAAATGCTTCTAATACATAGTCAAAGCTAATGTTTTCTAAATGGGATAAAAGTTCTTGATACTGGACTACATCTTTTTGTCGCTTCAATTGTTGTAACTGTTCAGATAATCGACTTTCTACATTTTTCGGGGTTATTAGAATCTTAGATGTGAGGGGTTGTTTTTCCCATTCAACTCCATAGAAACAGTTATCTAAAGGATCACTTTCTTGTTTACCTAGGAGTGTTTCTGGACTTGCTTTTCTTAATTTTAGTCCTTTGATATCTGCGATCGCTTGTCCATTTTCCCTAAATAGTTTTAAGTCAATTACATTTTTATCTGTATCTATTTCTACATAGGTATAGACTTTTGAATCATTAATTTCTTGAATTTTAGGATAAGCTACAAAACTATCCAAAGCAACAGGTAAATAAGTATCTAATGAGTTCTCGTTCTCTTCTATCAAAACAACACCAGCAACTTGTAAACAGTTATCTAGTAATATGGGATGGATATTATAAGCAGAACTGTTAATTATTTCAGGGGGTAATTCTATGTAAGCTAGTGCTTTTTTATCTAATTTATATATGTTTTTAATTCCTTGGAAGCGTTTACCGTAACTAATACCTCTTTCTTGACATTTCTGGTAATAATTCTCTATCTGTACCCCTTGAGCAAATTGTTCTTTTTCTTCTTCCAAATCAATATTTGATCTTGTTGTGGAACTGTGTTTCAATTTCCCACTTGTATGTAATACCCAATCATTATCTTGATCTTGTTGATTGTTTAAACTGTAAATTTCAAAGCGATAGTTATTATTTATTTCGGGAATAATATGAACCTGAATTGTTTTGATAGTATCGGATGGTAAAACTAAACCTTGCTGAATAACTACATTGTCTAAATAACATTCCAGTGAATTGTTGATTTTTATTCCTGCTGTTAAAGCTATTTCTAAAAATCCGGCTAATGGTAATATAGCAGTATCAAATACTCTGTGATCTCTAAGAAAACTGGGTGTATTTTCACTAATCTCATTTTCAAAATAGATATTTTTTGAACCAGCCAAGTTTATTTTTTGTCCTAATAAACTATGCTGTTTGCCTCTGGCAATAATACTTTTATTTGCTGCTTGCTTTTCTAACCAAAAACGTTGTTTTTGAAAAGGATAAGTTGGTAAATTATCGAGATAATTTCTGGAATAATCTTTATCAAATTCTTCCCAGTTAATTCCCTGCCCTCCTGCATATAATTTACCTAATGTCAATAACATTGTTTGCCAATTTTCTTGCTTCGGGTGTAAACTTGCTAACCAAGAAATATTCTCTGCTTTGTTTCTATTTTCAATAACTGTTTGTCCTATGTTTAATAAGGTTGGTTTTGCTCCTATTTCTAGAAATATTTTAATATTTTGCTCTGCTAAACATTCCATCCCTTGCTTAAATTTTACTGTTTCTCTAATCTGACGACACCAATATTCAGCAGTCGCTATTTCACTCTTGATTATTTTTCCTGTTACTGTGGATACTATTTTTATTTTTGGTGATAAATATTTTATTTGTTTGGCTACGGTTTCAAACTCTTTTAACATGGGTTCCATCATGGGAGAATGGAAGGCATGAGATACTGGTAATTGTTGGGTTTTAATTCCCTCTGATTCCATTTTTGTAACAATTTTTTCTATTGCTTCTTTCTCCCCAGAAATTACAATATTTTTTTGATGATTAATAGCTGCGATCGCAACTTGATTATTGTCGTTTTCTATGGCTTTTTCTACGCTTTCTACTGTGGCAAATACTACTACCATTGAGCCATTTTCGGGGAGTTTTTGCATTAATTTCCCTCTGGCTACAATTAATTTTAAACCGTCTTCTAAACTAAATACTCCTGCTAAGGTTGCTGCTACATATTCCCCTATACTATGACCTATCATTATGTTGGGTTGAATACCCCAAGATAACCAGAGTTTGGCTAAGGCGTATTCGATAATAAATAATGCTGGTTGAGTGTTGATTGTTGAGTCTAGATTATATTTATTTTCTCTGCTTATTTCTTCGTTAAATATAATATTTCTAATATCCCATCCTAGTTCAGATTGAATAATATCACAGCAGTAATCTACTGTTGCTTTAAAGGTTGGTTGTGTTTCATATAGTTGTTGTCCCATTCCTACATATTGGGAACCTTGTCCTGTAAATAAAAAGGCAATGGTATCTGGTGAGATTATCTGACTAAAATTGTTGTTATCTTGGTTGAGTTTTTCTAATGCTTCTGTTGTGGAACTTGCTATAATACTGTAACGATAATCAAAAGGTGAGCGGCCTTTATTTGCGCTGTAACAAATGTCAGCAAAGGAAATATTTTTATGATTATTTAAATAGGTTTTGTATTGTTCTATTTGTGCTTGTAAAGCTGTTTCTGTTTTCCCTGATAGGGTTAATATATTTAGGGGACGCTCAACTTTTGGTAGTTCATTTTTAGCATCAATTTTTGGACTTTCTCCTACAATAATATGGGCATTAGTTCCACTCATTCCAAAGGAACTTACCCCGGCTAAACGACGACCGTTTCTTGCTTCCCAAGCAGTCAGAGTAGTAGGAACTTTTACGGGTAATTTTTGCCAAGGAATATAAGGATTTGGAGTTTCAAAATTTAGATGAGGGGGAATTTCTTGATGTTGTAGAGATAGAATAACTTTGATTAAACCGGCTACCCCGGCTGCAGATTCCAAATGACCAAAATTTGTTTTTACCGAACCGATATGAATTAGGTTATTTTCTCCCCTTTCTCTCCCTAATACCTTACTCAAGGCTAATACTTCGATAGGATCACCCAAAGAAGTTCCTGTACCGTGGGTTTCTACATATTGAATCTCACTGGGGTCAACTTTGGCGTTTTCTAATGCTTGACGGATAACCGTTTCCTGTGCGGAACCGTTGGGGGCTGTGATACCATTACTTTGACCGTCGTGATTGACTGCTGAACCTAAAACCGTGCCTAAAATTTTATCACCATCGGCGATGGCATCAGATAACCGCTTCAACACCACAATACCGCAACCTTCTCCTCTTCCGTAACCGTCAGCCTTTTCATCGAAGGTTTTGCAACGTCCGTCGGGAGAGAGGGCTTTTAGCTTGGAAAACCCGATGGTAACTTCGGGGGAAAGCATCAAGTTAACCCCTCCAGCTAAGGCTAAATTAGATTCTCCTGTGCGCAAGCTTTGACAGGCTAAATGAACCGCTAACAGGGAGGAAGAGCAAGTGGTATCTAACTGGATAACCGGTCCTTGTAGCCCCAAAACATAGGCGATGCGCCCTACTGCAATACTGCGAGTATTGCCTAGACTACTGTAAGCATCGATCAAAGTAGGATCGCCGGAGTTAAGGGTAAACCGGGAATAGTCATCGAAACAAATCCCCATGAATACCCCGGTTTTGCTCCCTTCTAGATGGTCTAAGGGTTGTCCTGCTCTTTCTAATGCGGTATAACTTACTTCTAGGAGTAGTCGCTGTTGAGGGTCAAGACTAAGGGCTTCACGGGGAGAAATGCCGAAAAATTGGGGATCGAATTGGTCAACTTCCTCGATAAACCCACCGTAACGGGTGTACATCTTCCCAGGAACTTCGGGATCTGGATCGTAGTAGGTTTCTACGTCCCAGCGATCGCTAGGAATATGGGTTATCCCATCCACGCCGTTACGCAATAGTTCCCAGTACGCTGAGGGACTGTTGGCGTTTCCTGGGAAACGACAGTCCATGCCAATAATTGCTATTGGTTCGTTTTTTTGGCGTTCTAGGGTTTCTAGTTGTAAACGGGCTTGTTTGAGGGCAAGAAGCACTCTCTGGGAGTCGGAAAGCGGCTGATTCATTCTTGATAACGTCCCTTCAATAGACTCTCTAATTCTGCCATTTCTTGGCTAATGGCGGTTTGAAGTTCGTCTTCTGAGTAGTTACTAATGTCTGAAATCATTTCGGGTGTGTCGTTTGATTGTCCGTTGCTGTAGTGATTGCTGGATTCTAGATCAACTGTTTCATCGACGGATTGAATGGTTGCCAAATACTGAGCTAAAGATTTGATATTAGGGAAATTCCAAGCGATACTAGCTTCTAATTCTTGGCTATAACCGAGCCATTCTTGTACATCTTGAGCTAATTCTACAGCCATCACCGAGTCAATTCCGTAGTCAGCAAATGCTTGTTTTGGGTCGATATTTTGGGGGGATAGGTTTAATTTTTTCCCTAACCACTCTCTTAACCAGTCTTCAATATTTCTCCTGGTTTCCCAGTTATGATCTAATTGCTGTTCTCTGGCGAAGTCTAAGATACTATTCTCCCTGTTTTCTCCGTTATCTATCTGTTCCTTGCTTCCTTGTCGCAAAAGCTCATCTAATTCTCTGTCTTCCCCTGGGAGGGTTTGCTCCAGGTTACCAATGGCATTTTCATAATCAGCGATTAATTCCGTTGTTTTATGAGCAGTGCTAATCACCAGTTCGTCGGGGGTTTGGCTGAAACTTTGGGCTATTTTTTGCTGAAAATGCTCTTTAGTCCAGGCGATCGCTCTTTCTAATGGTTCTGATGTGACTGACATGGCTTTTGCTTTCAACACTGCCAATAAAACTCCCCACATGGCCACTTCTCCACACAACATGGCTGTCCAATGCTTGGTTTTCGTACCCTCGGTAAAGGGTGATTTTCTATAATACTGAGCCTGTTCTACAGTATGTTGCAATTGTTCGTAGATTTCTGGCGCACTTAGGGCATCACACAAGAATTCTTTGAGGGTTTCTGGTTGATAAATAACCCTCGATCCCAGAAATGACGTTAAGGTTTCCGTTGGTCCTTCAAAAATCCTCAAAATTCTGGCATCTCTGAGGATTTGCGGGGCAATATTGGTTTCTATGTACCCTCGACCTCCCAAAAACTGTACTAAGTTGTCCGCCGCTTGCCAGTAAAATTCGGGGGCGGCCATCTTACACACAGCATAGGCTTCAAGGGGAATTTCTTGCCCTTGATCTAGCCATTGGGCGATGCTGTTTACTAGGGTTTCTATGGTGGTAATGGATGCGGTTAATCCGTTCAAACGAGCCAAAACTAGAGGATTCTCTAATAAACGGCCTGTGGAAATTTGACGACGGGAACTATAACGGTGCCATAATTGGGCGCAACGTTTCATCCCTCCCACACTAGCTGCGGCGATGGCTAACCGGCCGTACATCATGGCATCTTGGGCTACTTTCATCCCTTCCCCGGCATTTCCCAGTTGCTGGGAGGCATCCACAGGAACATTATTAAAGTAAACGGTGTTTTGCACCATGCCTCGCATTCCCATTGTTAATGCTTCGGGTCCTTGTTTGAGTCCAGGGGTTCCTCTTCTGACCACAAAACTGCTTATTCCTTGAAAATTCCCTTGTGCATCTTTCTGTTGTACGAAAACGTTGATTATCCCTGCCCAGGCGGCGGAACCACTCCATATTTTGGTTCCGTTTAGCAACCATTTGTCTTGAGATTGGAAAACGGCAGAGGAGGTGAGTGCTTGAGGGTTAGAACCGGCACTGGGTTCGGTGAGGGCAAAGGCTGCTAGTTCTCTTCCTGTGGCTAAGTTGGGTAATAGTTCTTCTTTTAGGGATTGGTTACCAAATTTTAGCAGGGGACGAATCCCTAAAATATTGTTTAAGCCGACGAACAAGGATAATGTGGTGTCAATGGCTCCTAGTTGTTCCAATATCTTCAGGGTTTCTTGATTATTCAAACCCAAGCCTCCGTATTCGGGGGGAACTTGCATCCCTAACAACCCTCTATTGCCAAAATCTAGGACTATATGGGGCGGTATGCAGCGACGTTCGTCTATTAAACGGGAGTTGATGTTTTCTTGGGCATAGTCTCGTAACCATTGAATTAGTTCACTAGAAGCGGAAGAAGATGATTCAACGAGTTCTAAATGCTCGATTACGGGGAGATTGTTGGCTAAATATTCTTGTTTACAAGCATGACGCTGAATTTTACCGCTCGATGTTTTGGGGATACTACCTTGTTTAACTAAAACGATCTCGTCTGCCTGTATGCCGTGTTTTTGGGAAATGGCAAAGCGTATTTTACTAAAAATTTCTTCTATGTTGATTTTGTCTATAAATTTCCGTCTTATCTCTGCAATAATCAGCAGTTTTTCCCCTTCTTCATCGGTTATACTCGTCGCTACACAACCACTTTGACGCAAAGATTGATGAACGTTTTCTACAGTAAGTTCGATATCTTGGGGATAATAATTCCGACCACGAATGATAATCAGATCTTTTAGTCTTCCTGTGATTAATAATTCCCCTTGGTGTAGGAAACCGAGATCCCCGGTTCGCAAAAATGGGCCTTCTTTTGTATCGGCTAAATAAGCACAAAATGCAGCCTCTGTCGCTTCTTCTTGTCCCCAATAACCCTGGGCAACACTAGCACCAGAAATCCAAATTTCTCCCACAGTTTCTGGGGAACAGGGGGTAAAAGTTTCAGGATTAACAATGATAACTTTTTCGTCTACAACGGACTGACCACAACTAACTATTTTTTGGGTTTGGTCGGTTTTTTCGTTGCCTATTATGCCTCGATTTTGCTCTAGTTTTTTGCTATCAATCTGACAAATGTTAGGCTCTTTAAAATCTGATTTCGTGGTCTTCCCTGTTACAAATAATGTGGACTCAGCCAAACCATAACAGGGATAAAAAGCTTCTCGGCGAAAACCACACTCAGCAAAGGCTTCGGCAAATTGTTCTAGGGTTTGAGCAGAAATGGCCTCCGCCCCAGTAAATGCAACTTGCCAACTACTTAGGTCTAATTTAGCTTTTTGTTGTGGGGTAATGGTTTCTAGGCAGCGTTTATAGGCAAAATTGGGACCGCCACTTGTTGTGGCTCCATAGCGGGAAATGGCCTGTAACCAACGAATAGGCTTTCTGATAAAACTGTTAGGGGACATCAACGTTACGGGGAATCCTCCATACAGAGGCTGTATGATACCCCCAATTAATCCCATGTCGTGATAAGGGGGTAGCCAGATAACTCCTCGACTGTCCCTATTGTGGTTGAATCCTTGATAAATATTAGCGGAGTTTTTGAGGAGGTTTCTGTGACTTACCATCACTCCTTTGGGATTCCCTGTTGAACCCGAGGTATATTGAAGAAAGGCGATGGTATCGCTGTTAATTTTGGGTTCTTCCCACTGCTGAGCTAAGTTTTCGTCTAAAGTATCGGTGGTTGCATAGGTAAATTCTGCTTTGTCCTTGAAGTGTTGTTGGATATCTGACAAGAAGTCTTTAGTTGTCAGTATGATTTTTCCCTGAGCGTCTGTGGCGATGGCTTCTAATCGAGATAAGGGTTGTTTGCCTTGAGGGGGATACACAGGAACCGCAACAACCC
This sequence comes from Crocosphaera sp. Alani8, assembly GCF_038442745.1. NCBI lineage: Bacteria > Bacillati > Cyanobacteriota > Cyanophyceae > Chroococcales > Aphanothecaceae > Crocosphaera > Crocosphaera sp. Alani8. Next base: position 22,658 of record NZ_JARVCN010000486.1, on the reverse strand, counting down.
CTGCGTACAAGCAACCGAAAAAAGCGGCTATGAAGTCGATTCCAGGGGAATAGAGTAGTAAGGCTCGCTCTCCCTCCATTTTATTTGCTTGTAACTGGGCTGCGATCGCTTTTGCTCTATCGGCCAAGGTCTGATAGTTGAGGACAATTTCCTCTGTCTCTCCGTTGGCTAGAAAGGTATAGTTTGGTTGTTGCGGTTGGTTGCTTGCTCTCTGTTGTAACAGGCTAACAACGGTCGATTCGGCTAGGAACATTAGCTGTGATAATGATTTTTGGGGAAATGTGCAAAAATTGCACAGGCTACTGACTGGGACTGTTTCCAATCCCCCTTTATTAATCTTAACTTAATTAATCTTAACTTCAAGGTTTTTCTGTTTAATGTGAAGTCGTAACTATTATGGTCTGTAGGTTACGGTGAGTGTTAATTTTTAATAAGAGCTTAACATCATAACGAAAAGTTAGCACAAAAATATTTTACTTTTGAGGATTCGAGAAGAAGAAAATCAGCACTAATAAAGTTTGCTAAATTTGAAAAATATCAATAATAAATAGTGTTTTAAATCTCATAAATCTGGAAATCAATGTATTCTTTTTAAGCATTTTTCGCTGGCATTAATAAAAAATGAAAATAATATTTTCTAATATAAAATAGAAAAAAATAGTCTGACCATATTGGGAAAAGGAACAACTAATAACCTATAACTAGGTTTCCCCCTAGAAAAATATTCGAGTATTGTTGTAACATAAGTTTACAAAGCCTATCATAATTCACTCTATGAAATCATCAAAAACGTCAAATCAAGGATTAGGATGGTCCCTTGATGAACGAGATCCCAAATTTATAGAACAAATGATGCCCTACTGGAAATGGTTTTATGAATACTACTTCCGAGTAAAAACCGACGGGTGGCATAATATCCCCACGGAGGGACCTCTTTTATTGGTGGGGTCTCACAATGGGGGTTTGGCTTCTCCGGACACCTCTATGATGATATACGACTGGGTTCGTCGGTTTGGGACAGAGCGTTTATGCTATGGATTAATGCACCCGTCTGCTTGGCAAATAGACTCTCCAATCTTGAAGGCGGCCATGAAAGTTGGGGCAGTGCGGGCCCATCCGAAAACTGCTGTTGCTGCTTTGAAAAAGGGGGCTAGTGTTTTAGTCTACCCAGGAGGCGCACAAGATGTATTTCGCCCTTATAGCGATCGCCACAAAATCGAACTAGCGGGACGAAAAGGGTTTATTAAATTGGCATTACGGGAAAATGTCACCATCATCCCCGCGATTTCAGTGGGATCTCACGAAACCCTATTTGTGATCGGAGACTGTTACGAACAGGTGAAAATGCTACATCAGTGGGGTTTACCCTGGTCCAATGAAGCCGATCCAGAAGTTTTTCCCATTTACCTTGGTTTACCCTGGGGAATTGGTATTGGTCCTGCTCCCAATATTCCTCTTCCCATGCCTATCCACACCCGTATATGTCCCCCCATCGTCTTTGAACGTTACGGTAGGGAAGCCGCCAGCGATCGCAATTATGTGGATGATTGTTATGATTTAGTTTTGACGAAAATGCAGCAAGCTTTGGATCGACTGGTGATTGATGCTAGAAAAGAATCGTTCTGTTGAGGTAATTTTATCAACTGACTAAAAACAGAAGTTCACTTGATTATACATTCAGTTTAAGTGCGTTAACGGGAACTTCATCCCAGGAGTCCACCGTTCTTAAACTAGCTACCCATCCTTCTTGTTTTTGTGTTTCAGTGAGGTTATTTAACCAGGTTTGATGACAATCTTCTGCTGAATGTCGATCACGGCAAGCAATGCAAGAGTAGATTATTCCGGAAGGATCAATTTGTTCGTTTACCCAAATAGTCATTATCTTCTTTGTTCTTTTATTAAATCGACTGTAAACTAATTGTAGTATTTTTATTCGTTTTTCATAGAAAAAGCCAATGGTTGCACTTGCAAAAGTTGAAAACATGATTAAAACTCAACTCCCAGATGCTCAAGTCGTAGTTAGGGATCTAACCGGTGGGGGAGATCACCTGGAAGCGATCGTTGTCTCTGCCGAGTTTGAAGGAAAAACCATGATTAAGCAGCATCAATTAGTCTATGGCGCACTTCAAGACGCTATGGCATCGGAAGCTATTCACGCTCTAGCTTTAAAAACCTATACCCCTCAAGCCTGGGAGGCTGCCCAGAGATAAGGAGTCGGGAGAGAGAAAGGGAGGAAGAACACTAAAAATTAACTACCTCTTAATTATTTTTACCTCCTAAACCTTCTTTAATTAAATCTGACTCTATTATCATGAAATAAATTCCTCAAGGAGTAAGTATGACACTGACACCTGAACTCAAAGAAAAAATTGACCAACTCGTTAACAGTCATAAGATACTGGTTTTTATGAAGGGTGCTAAGTTAATGCCTCAATGTGGTTTCTCTAACAATGTGGTGCAAATTCTAAACACTCTTGGCGTTCCTTTTGAAACCGTCGATGTTTTAGCTGATGAGGAAATTCGTCAAGGAATTAAAGAATATTCTAGTTGGCCAACCATTCCTCAAGTCTATATCAATGGGGAATTTGTTGGTGGCTCGGATATTGTTTACCAAATGTACCAAGATGGTGATCTACAGCAAATGGTAGAGGTAGCTTTAGCTTCTTAAAAAAACTAGCCCGCATAAGCGGGCTAAAGGACGATTTCCAAAAAGTCTAGGATTGTTAAGTGCATTTTTTTGACCTATTGAGAAAAAGTAGAAGTCAAACAGGGAGTTAGTAATAATCGGCTTCTGGTTCTAAAGCTGGTAATTCAAAATTAGAAGGATCGCGGAAAAAACGCCAAGCATCTTCTTCTAAACGATGGATTAAATAAGGTTCTAAAACGTCTACCTGGCGGAGACAAGAAATATAACCTTCCATGTAAGACTGTATTTCGTCGAAGCGACGACCTCGATTCCACAAGTCTACCATGCTGTCTGTTAGGTTTTGATAGTAACGAATTGCCAAGGGATGTTGTAGCATAATTAATCGGTGGAAATGACTTAAAAAGAGAGTTTTGTAAAAAATAAATGATTAGATTTTAGTAAATCATTTAGGAAAAAACAAGCTATAACATTCGGATAGATGAAGAAAACTAAAAAAATGTTAGCAATTCATCACTTTGTATTCTATCCTTGTATTATACATTTGAACGCTGCATGGGCAAATTGAATAGTGCAAGCACAGATTATATAAAATCTTAATGCTTTCTTAGGAAATGCCCGAAAACACCGTAGCAGATGTTACAAACTCTTAATAGTACGTTTGCTAGGCTAATGACTGTCAAATTAGAAGGACAAAAACTAAGGTGAGTCTAATTTATACCGCTATTGTGGAGGGAAATCCTCATCTACGCTCATTATTAGGTTGGCATTTGCAACAGGCAGGTTACACTGCGCAACAATGTGCTAATCTGCAACAGGCCAGAAGCGTATTTAATCGTCGTCAACCTACCTTAGTGATTCTTGATGCCGATCTATCAGACGGAGATCCTCTAGAATTGTGCCGATGGCTTCATCAACAACGGCAGTCCATGATTTTTATTTTATCAGCCCGAAGCACGGAAAAAGATATTGTCAAGGGATTGAGTGCAGGAGCCGATGATTACTTGACTAAACCTTTTGGGATGCAAGAATTTATGGCTCGGGTAGAAGCGTTAATCAGACGGGTTCGAGTAGCGGCGGCACCTTTGTTTCTCGATTATGGCGACCTTAAAATTGATTTAGTACAGCGTCGAGTACAATTTAGGGGGGATTTTGTAGATTTAACCCCTCAAGAGTTTAGTTTATTGTATGTGTTGGCTCAGGCTGAAGGAAGTCCCCTCAGTCGCACAGAATTACTGCAAAGGGCCTGGCCAGAAGCGATCGATAACCCCCGTACCATTGACACCCATGTTTTGTCTTTACGCAAGAAAATTGAAACCGATCCCCGTCAACCCAGCTTAATTCAAACGGTTCGCAATGTGGGTTATAGATTCAACAATGAAGTAAGTCAAAGTAGTTCAGTTTCTCCAACTACTTCATCAGCAACTCAAGGCACTAAAGTGGGAGAGGTTGAACCTATTAAGTTTAATAAGTTATCTTCTTGAGCCGACTCAAAGATAAAATCGTCTCATATTTCGTTTAATAACAATTCCGCAGCTTCTACCATATCATCTGCGATATCTTTGATGTCTTCTCGATTATCAAGATAGGTTTTTAGAGCTTCGATAGGGTCTAAACTTTTTCCAATTCCCAATTCTGGTAGACGGGGACGAGAGGATTGACTAATGGTTTCGGGACGAATAGTGTAACTATGGGCGGTTTTTAAAGCTTCGTTAATTATATTATTGTTGATTAATTCTAATTGTTCAGAGCGAATTTGATAATTAACCCTCACCACCGCGTCTTCAACGGTATTTTTTTTGATCGCTTCCACTAATTCAGTTTGAGGATCTTCTGCTTGAGAAATATCAACCTTTATAGTTAGAAAAGGGCGCGCAGGCAAAGGGCAAAAGTTCCAGTCAACTTCTCCTTTTTTTAAGTTTAATACAACATAGCCTTTTTCTTCTTTTTCTTCGCTAAAGTCAACCCTTTCTATACTGCCTGGATAAATCACAGGGGGGTTATTATTAGCATTAAGGTTCTGATGTTTATGGACATGGCCTAACGCTACATAATCGAACTCAGGACGAATTAATAAAGAAAGAGGAATGGTAAAACCTCTCCCCACTGCTAAAAACTGCTCTGCGCCAAATCTGGCACGACTAACCATTAAATGACCTAGTAAAATTGTCGGAATATGAGGATCTAATTTTCTAATTTCTTCTTCTAAAACAGGTTCTAAAGCTTTGATTAATAACTGGTTGATTTCCTCTAGAGATAAACCTTCTGTTTTGGACTTTGTTAACAGAGAAGAACGAGTTAACCAAGGTAAGGTAATAACTTGTATTGCACCGTTTTTAGTGGCTATTTTATGGGTAATTAAGTTATCTCCCACAGTGAAACCAGGAACCGCTAAGGTGCGGTAAATACATAAACTCGCTCCTCCATTTCCTTGAGAATGTTGGTCGTGGTTTCCTACTAATAAAACGGCGGGAATATTGGCATCAGCTAAGCGTCGAAATTGAGAAGCAAAAGCTTCTTGAATGTAGGGTGGGGGAGTAGCATCAGGAAAGGCATCCCCCCCAAATAAAACCAGGTCAACGGGTTCATTGATTGCTCGATCAATACACAAGCTTAAACAACTCACAAAGTCTTCTAAACGGGTATTTAGTCCGGTTTCGGGGTTTATTTTTCCGTGAGAAAATCCGCTACCAAGATGAATATCTGAAAAATGGAGAACTTTAATCATAATAAGAAGTTATCATCAATAAGGTCAGATTTGCTTTCCTTAAATTAACAGATAAAATTATTTATGATATTTTGATTTGTTTTAACATTTGTTCAATTTTACTATTATCATAGATGTGATTTAGTAATTCTGGTACCCATTCCAATGTAGCATTAGGAGCGTTACTAAGCTGTCGAATTTTATCTAGGAAAAGATAAACTTGATCGTCTAAATTAGAAACAGATTGACGTACAATATTTATGAATTGAGATGAACCTGCAAGTATTCCATGACCTTCGTTAGATATCATTAAACCCCAAGTTCCCTTATTAGAATAGATTACGTATTCCATCCAATCATCCATGTTTAATTTTATGCCATCGGAGGGAATGTTAGATGGTGAGCTTACATATTCTTCTAATAGTTCAGATAAGGAAATAGAATAATGATTTGGTACCTCGTGGTATCTAAATATGTTGGTTAAATAACAGTTTTCTTCTTTCAAACTAGAAGCAGCTTTAACGATTCCTTCGATTAAGTTTGGTTCAATATAGCTACTACAAGGAAAAACAATCAAACTTTCTTCGATGCTTGAATTAACACATTCTTCATAGGGATAATTCTGAGTAAATACTTTTTGCAAGATTGGCTCTGCTTCTTTTTCGTACTGCGATTCTGTTAGAATATATACCATATTGCTCCACTCATTTTCGAGGGATCTTTTTACATGAAATCAAATTCTTGAGAGTTCTTAACTGTAACCCCAAGAAATTAAGGGGTTTCAGAGCTAAGTTTTTTAACAATTAATCGGGTAAGGTTAAAATTTCTACACCGCTTTCTGTCACAGCAATGGTGTGTTCAAACTGTGCCGATAACTTCCCATCTTTAGTAATAGCAGTCCAACCATCTTTTAAGATAACTGCTTCCCAGGTGCCTTCATTAATCATTGGTTCAATTGTAAATACCATCCCTGCTCGTAATTTCTTGCCCTTTCCCCGTTTACCGTAATGGGGTATTTGGGGGGCAGTATGAAAAACATTACTAACACCATGACCGACAAAATCCCTAACTACAGAAAATCCTTGAGGTTCAGCGCATTCTTGAATAACAGCACCGATGTCGCCAATTCTTGACCCTGGTTTAACTGTTTCAATAGCCTCCATCAAACATTTTTCTGTAACTTCTACTAATCTTTTTGCCAAGGGAGAGGGGGTTCCCACAAAAAAAGTTCTTGAAGTATCGCCGTGATAACCATCTAGAATGGGAGTGACATCAATGTTAATAATATCCCCTTCTTTGAGAATTTGTTTAGCATTAGGAATACCATGACATACAACATGATTAACGCTGGTACAAATAGACTTAGGAAACCCGTGGTACCCGAGAGGTGCGCTAACTGCCCCCTTTGCTTGAGTCCATTTTTCCGCTTCATCGTTGATGTCTAAAGTGCTAACCCCTGGTTTAACCATCGGGGTTAAATGATCTAATAGTTGGGCGGCTAAACGTCCAGCGCGACGCATTTTTTCAATCTCTCGTTTCGATAATAAAGTGATGGTTTCTCCCATGTTTTTGCCGTGAAATTAACTAATAATCCTTTTATTCAATGATACCAAACTTCCAGATGAGAAGCTTTAGGAATGGTAGACAAACAAATAAAAATTACTCAAATAAATTGAGAGGAAAATGACCGTAGGTTCCTACTAAGTTGTGGTTATCAGATTGACAAGAAATTAACACCCCTCGATAACTTCCGTTATAGTAATCCACATAGTAGGACATGGTTTCTGTGTTGAATTTAATGTAAACGGGGGTTTCGTCGGGAACAGAGGGAGCTTTATCTAGACTTTGACATAAGTCTAAAGCTTTCAGGTAACTTTCAAGAGTTTTAAATCCTTCCTGGAAATTATCAGCACAAATACCAATATTTTCTGTTTCGCATAGACTAGAGACGACTTTTATCGCTTGACGTAACTTGTGTTTATCGGCTTCAAAATCCACAATTTTAATCTGAAGACAGCTATAATCTTTGAGAATTTTGAGAGCCTCATCAACGTTTAAACTAGAATTGGCTTGAGTCATTATAATTGCTCCCGATGAGTTTGTTAGGGAAAAAAATGGTATTGAATTAATGGACGGTTACTAATCTATCCTATGACGGTCAGGGTGATCAGGAAATGAACTACTGATGTTTTTAAGATTTAGTCCAGAATATTATCATTTGTACTTATTTTCGAGAAAATCCAAAATTTCTCTGTAATTTCTCTCTTCTAACTGGAATCTAGGTATGATTAAAATAGTAATAAATATGCTCAGACAATGGGAAAACCTGAGATGATAGAATTGCCATGAGTTGAGGGTCAAGAGTCTGCTGTGAGTCATACTCCAATATTAATGCAACATCTGCCGGTGTCTTCATTGTCAGATAATAACCGTCTCAGTCTGTTTTGTGGATCTTCTAATATGCCTCTAGCCCAGGAAGTTGCCCGTTATTTGGGGATGGACATTGGGCCGATGATTCGTAAACGTTTTGCTGATGGGGAATTATACATCCAAGTTCAAGAATCTATACGAGGATGCGATGTTTATTTGATTCAACCCTGTTGTAATCCAGTTAACGACCATTTTATGGAATTATTAATCATGATTGATGCTTGTCGCAGGGCATCAGCTAGGCAAATTACTGCCGTGATTCCTTATTATGGTTATGCTAGGGCTGATCGCAAAACCGCCGGACGAGAATCTATTACCGCTAAATTAGTGGCTAATTTAATTGTAGAATCTGGTGCCAATCGGGTTTTGGCAATGGATTTACATTCGGCACAAATACAAGGTTATTTTGATATTCCTTTTGATCATATTTACAGTACCCCAGTTTTACTCAATTATTTTGCGACAAAAGACCTTTCAGATATTGTCATTGTTTCTCCCGATGTGGGAGGAGTGGCCAGAGCAAGAGCTTTTGCTAAAAAATTAGACGATGCACCTCTGGCTATCATTGACAAACGTCGTCAGTCCCATAATGTGGCTGAAGTAATGAATGTTATTGGGGATGTCAAGGGTAAAACCGCCGTCTTGGTGGACGATATGATAGATACTGCCGGAACCATAACCGAAGGAGCGAAGTTACTCCGTGAAGAGGGAGCAAGACAAGTTTATGCCTGTGCTACCCATGCGGTATTTTCAGGTCCTGCTATTTCTCGCCTATCCAGTGGGGTATTAGAGGAAGTAATTGTTACCAACACCATTCCCATTCCAGAAGAACACCGTTTTCCACAGTTAACAGTTCTGTCTGTGGCTAATCTCTTAGGGGAAGCAATTTGGCGTATTCATGAGGATACTTCTGTTAGTAGTATGTTTCGTTAAATTAATGACAAGATGATTATTTCTCTCAACCCTAACCAAAAAGGTTAGGGTTGTTGATTATTGTTATTTTCGCACAAGTCAACTATACTGCTAACCATCCGCTTTCTAAATTTTATATTAAATAGCAATGAAAATCGTTTTAGTAACTGGGTCAGCCGGATTGATTGGTTCTGAATCAGTGAAGTTCTTTTGCAATCGAGGCTATACTGTGGTAGGCATCGATAATGATATGCGTCGCGTTTTTTTTGGCGAAGATGCTTCAACTGAGTGGAACCGTATTCGTCTGACAGAAGAATATGGCGATCGCTATATCCACTATGGGGCTGACATCCGCGATCAAGAAGCGATCGCAGAAATTTTTAAAACCTACGGCACTGACATCGAGCTAATTATTCATACTGCAGCTCAACCTTCTCATGACTGGGCTGCGAAAGATCCCCACATGGATTTTAGTGTCAATGCTAATGGAACTCTAGTCTTATTAGAACACACCCGTCAAATTTGTCCAGAAGCGGTGTTTATTTTCTGTTCTACTAATAAGGTGTACGGAGATACCCCAAATAATTTACCCTTAATAGAGCAAGAATTTCGTTGGGAAATCGATTCTAGTCATTCCTATAATCAAGGGATAGATGAGTCTATGAGTATTGATCAATGTAAACATTCTTTGTTTGGGGCTTCTAAAGTTGCGGCAGATGTGTTAGTCCAAGAATATGGCCGTTATTTCAACATGAAAACTGCTTCATTTCGTGGTGGATGTTTAACTGGTCCGAGTCATTCGGGAACCAAGCTTCACGGCTTTTTATCCTACTTGATGAAATGTACCATGACAGGGGGTAAATATCAGGTTTTTGGTTACAAAGGAAAACAAGTCCGAGATAATATCCATAGTTTTGATTTGGTGAATGCGTTTTATCATTTTTATCAAAACCCTGGAGTAGCAGAGGTTTACAATATTGGAGGAAGTCGTTATAGTAATTGTTCGATGTTAGAAGCGATTCAACATTGTGAGGCTATTAGTGATAAAAAACTAGATTGGGAATATGTTGAAACTAATCGCATTGGTGATCATATTTGGTGGATTAGTGATGTTCAAAAATTCAAAAATCACTATCCTAGTTGGGAATTTACTTATAATGTTGTCGATATTCTCAAGGAAATCTACCAAAATAACATCGAAAGATGGGGGTAGGTTCATATCCTAATCAGGGATAATTGATGAGATATCTTTTTATCGGTTATCAGTTACCGTTGCTTACTATTATCTTACACCTCAGACTTAATTTCTCACAACTGATTACTAATTACTATAGGGTTTAATTTCTTAGGGAATTAAACCTTTACTGTAAAGAGAAAAAAGGATTGAAAATCAGAGACATTATATATAAATTTATTCAGTTTTAAATGGCTGTTTTAAAACTACAATTCATATTTAAGCCAGTTTAATTAATACCTTTTCTCCATCCTGTTTCACTGGATAAGCTTCGAGAAATATCCCTGGAGAGGTAATACATTCTCCTGTATCTAAATTATACTTAAATCCATGATGTAAACAGGTTAAAACCCCATTTTCTACTTCCCCTGTATCTAAAGGCATCGCTAAGTGCATACAACTATTACGATAGCCTTTAACTATGTTATCTTTTCTGACTAAAATCAACTTTAACCCTTCAATTTCTAGAGGTAAAATTCCCAGATTAGGAATTTCATCGACTCTAGCTAGTGCAAACCAACCAAGATCTTGAGAAGTAGCAAAAGGACTATCAATTCTCTCCCCTGTATAAGAGACAGTATGGTTAACAGAAACAACTTTTGTAATTTCAGGACAATATGTTTTTATTGCTTGTTCTATACCCTGTTTCATCGTTAAGGTAGAGGCAGGACAATTGCTACAAGTTCCAATTAATTTAACTTCTACAGTATCTGGTAATTTAATACCAATTAATTCTACATCACCGTGATGGCTTTTTAACCCCGGTCTTACTGTTTCTAATGCTTGTTGGATACGTTTTTCTAGGGGAGGTTTTGGGGGTTTAATTAAGTCGTGGTAGCGTAGAATTCCATAGACTAATTCGTCTTGTACTGCTTCCCGTAAGGCTGGTAATGCTTCTTTTTTTACGGTTTTAATAATACGGGTTAAAGCTTCTTTATGTAAGCTTTCAATGGCTTCTTTTAACCTTTCAACTACAATTTGCTGATTTTTATCCCATTGATTAACAATTTCTTCATAGCGACTAATTTCTGCAATCAGTTCGTCTAAATTTTGTCTTTTTTCTGTTGTTAATTGTGTCATTATTTTATTATTTAAAGTTTCAAATATTGTAGTGAATAGCTAATAACTATTCACTGTCAACTCTTGACTAATTACTGCATTTTCAAATCCTTGAGTAAAAATGGCATCATCATACCTGTTACTAGACTGGAAATGGTAATAACAAAAGCAAGATTTAATCCTGTTTCACCTAATCCAACTAATAACAAAGAACCAATCAAAACCCCTAAAGTTAATTGACGATAAAAATAACCAGGGTTACGGAATAATTTACCTTTGAAAAATAACTTTGTTGAGTACCAAGCTAAATCTAACATAACCAAAAACTCCTAAACAAATTTGAGAACAACTAAACCGATAGTAGCCACAGGAAGCACACCTGCTGGTCCCAATAAGCTACCTAAAATACCTGCTAATTCGTAGCCTAAATCTTTTCCTGCTAAGAGAATGCCACCAACGGCCCCTGCAATCATAGAAATAAAACCAGCAAATAATAACCAGAAAATTCCTGTAATTAAGGTAATTTCTCCAGCGACTAAATTAGCAAAAAAGTCTTGAATACTTGGATTATTGGTGACGTATACCATCAAATCATGCATAGAGAAAAGTCTCCTAAGATTAACTAGAGTACAAACTTTATAACCTCAATATTTTGTAGAGTTATTGAGATAAGGCTGCTAATTCTTGGTCTATATCTTTTAACATTTCTGTGACAATATCTACCCGTTCCCATTGTTCGTAGTCCCTAAATATTTGTCTCGCTTCTTGATAGTAAGCCTGAGACTGTTTTAGATTATTAGGGTTTCCTACTTCTGGGTGTTCAATATCATCTGGTAAGTTGAATAAAACGTTGGCTTTATTGGCAATAGTGTTAGCGTATTCTATCGGGGTATCTTGTCGGGTTCTTACCTTTAAGGCCTCATCGTAAGCTGCTAATGCTTTCAAATTGTTGTCGATGGGATGGGAAGTATTAAGATACTGTAGAGCATTGGCTAAATTGTTTTGTAGCATGGCGTATTCGCTGGGATGATCGATTAATGTCACCCATTTCAAAGCCGCTTCAAAGGATTGTACTGCCATACCCTGACGCATTTTTTCTTGATCGGGACTTAAAGGTAAGGACAAATAGGCGATCGCAATGTTATTCTGCAAAATAGCAAATTCTTGAGGATAACTCTCACCTGTGAAGACTTTGGTAGCTTTTTGATAAGCTTGTATGGCATCTTGCATGGTAGCTTCACCAAAGTTTACCAAACCCTGCAATACTACACCCAAGTTCATTTGGGTTTCCGCTATTTCTTCAGGGGCTGCGTGTTCTCCTAGAATAGGTAAGGCGGTTTCGTAAGCGGTTTTAGCTTCCAGTAATAATGCTGAGCTTTCGCTAGGAATAGTTCTTAAAGCTGTCCCCATACCCGATAAACATCTAGCTTTTAACAAAGGCAGATCAGGTGGGGATAGTTCTAAACCTCTGCGGTAAAGTAAAACAGCGTCTTCGAGTTGTTGGCTAGTTTTGGGCTTTTTTTGCAACTCAGTAGCCATTTCTATCAACATTTCTACTTTTTCTGCTAAAGTAGCTGTCTCAGACTCGATGGCAATTAAAGCGGCTTTTACGTTAGCATCACTAATAGTCGGTGTCACGGCGTTAAATAGAGTCGATAAGTGTTCACAAAAATAGGTAACTAACCTTTCTATATTGACTTATTAACCAGAAAATATGAAGGTTATTAGCCATAGTATTTATCAGTAAAATATGCTTCTAGTCTGTTTTTATAGACTGTATGCTTCTATTACAGTTTCTCTATGGTGATGTCGCACTGATTCTATTTAAGCAATGTCTTTATGGCTTATTGATATTTCTTGCTTTTTTTTTAAGATTAATGTAAACATTTTTCGTGGTTACTTTTCCCTGTGTTTAGGATAAGCTGCTGTGAGTTCTTTGAATAACAGTTTGTTAAGTAGCAGTGAATTCTCGCTGTAATTCTTTTTGCAAAGCTTCAGATACTCTGTCATATTCGATCGCAATTCTGGACATTTTATCAGATGATCCCTTAAGGACTCCCTGACGGGCAACTTCCTCCATTTCCTTACACAAATCGCTTAAATAAGTAGCTCCCAGACTTCCGCTAGGCGATCGCAGTGCATGAGCTGCTTGACGAAGTTGCTCGGTATCCTTATCTTCAACAGCTTTTCTCATCCCTTCAAGGGTTAAAGAAGCATCTTGTAAGTATCCCTCGATAATCTCGTTAGTCTGTTTCCCTGCCATTTTCCGTAATTGGTCAAAAATTTTCTCATCGATCACCACAGACTCCGAGCAAGGTTGACAAAGACTAAGAGCTCTTTTTAACTCTTCGATACGGATGGGTTTAGGGATATAGTCGTCCATTCCTGCGGCTAAAAACTTTTCCCGATCACCTTGCATGGATTCTGCTGTCATAGCAACAATGAAAGGGTGTTTATCAGGAGGTAGAATCTCTCGGACATAATGAGTTGCTGTTAATCCATCCATTTCTGGCATCCGAATATCCATCAAAATTACATCATAAGAACGAGTTTTTAGGGCTTCTAATACCTCCCGTCCATCGCTAACGATGTCTGCGCGATAACCCAGTTTTTCCAACAGTAGATGAACCACCTGTTGATTAACCACTACATCCTCAGCAACCAAAATTTTTAAGGGGTGAGTTTCGCCGAGCAAAGATTCTTCTAAATAAGATTCCGGCTTGTTTCTGGTAACTTTAATGGGGGTTCCTGCAAAAATATCCATCAGAGCGTAGTAAAGTTGGGATTTCTGCACTGGTTTAATCAGCACCGAAGCAAACTCCCCCTGACTGTTTTGAGAGGCCATTTCTGCCTTGGTAATAGAACTGAGCATAACTAAAGGTAAAGTAGCACATTTAGATTGTTTGCGAATTTCACGAGCCAACTCTAAACCGTCCATCTCTGGCATATTCATATCCAAAATAGCCACTTCACACAAGTTACCCCGTCGGAGCCATTCTAGAGCTTTTTCGGCGGAGTCCACGGTACAGGTGTACATTCCCCAAGATTGAGCCTGATTAATTAAAATCTTTTGATTGGTAAGATTATCGTCAATAATGAGCATCCGTTTACCCATTAGTGCGCCTTCCCCTTCTTGGGAGGTGACTGGAGAAAAACTTGGGGTAGCTTTGGCACAAAGGGTAAAGTTGAAAGTTGAACCCTTACCTTCTATGCTATGAACCCACATCTTTCCCCCCATTAGTTTGCTCAACCGCTTACTAATAACTAATCCCAGTCCGGTCCCTCCGTATTGTCTGGTGGTAGAAGTGTCCACCTGACTAAAGGGTTGAAAGAGACGATGACTGCGATTAGCAGGAATGCCAATCCCGGTATCTTTGACGGCAAACCTCAGTTCATAATTGGGGTTTTCTTGTTCTTCTTCTGTGTGGTTAAGGGGGGTAGCATTGACATAAATTACCACCTCTCCTTGCTCGGTAAATTTGACTGCGTTACCGATCAAATTGGCGAGAATTTGTTTCAACCTGGTACTATCCCCCACAATGGCATTGGGTGTATTCGATTCGATTAAATACGCTAATTCTAGGTTCTTTTGTGAGGCTTGAGAGACAAACAAGCGCAAAACTTCTTCGATGCAGGGCCCCAGTTCAAAAGGTGCTTCTTCTAACTCTAGTTTGTTGGCTTCAATTTTGGAAAAATCGAGAATATTGTTAATCATCGTTAACAAATTTTTGCCACTGTCCCGGATAATTCCCACAAATTCCTGTTGTTGCTCGTTCAATTGCGTATCTAACAACAATCCTGTCATCCCAGTCACAGCGTTTAAAGGGGTGCGAATTTCATGACCAATCATGGATAAAAATTCACTTTTAGCCAGATTAAGTTCTTCTAAAGCTTTTTCTGAAGCTTTTTGCTGTGCCATTTTTTTCTGTAAGTCTTGAATATCCTGGAAATAATCACCTACACTAGCGATTAATTTTTCTAATTGGTACAGTTCATCCCATTGGTTTAGCTTCGGGCGTTTTTCTTTCGGTAGCAAAGATTGGGTTTTGCTCACTAACCGCCCCAATGGTAATTGTACTTCTCGTCTAAACATGACGAACATAATCAAAATCAAAACACCACTAACAATAAACGAAGCGATTAAAATTTTGGTGGCTGATTTAAGATTACTTTCTTGAATTGATTCTAGAGTATAGGCAATACGCACTTCCCCTAAAGATTGTCCAGCAACAATAATCGGTCGTCGTATTTCTCTAATATGAGGTTTTTGGAGAAGTGGTTCTAACTGGGATTCTACTTTACCTTTTCTAAATTGAGAAAGGGTGACAGCAATAGAGGAATTATCTTGATTAAAAAAGCTGGTAGTCGGTTCTCCCTGTTCGTTCACAACGATACTATATAGTAGATCTTTTCCTACACTGGATTGTCTCATCAACCTTTCTAGGGTTCCATCGTCTAATTGGAAATTAGAATCTTCCGATATAATGCTAACTTCTTGGCTTAAGTCTTCTATCTTAGTTGTTAAATTTTCCACTCGTTGATAATATCGCCATCGAATCTGAATAACTCCAAACAGCAATTGTGCTAGGAGTAAACCAAGACTGGTTAACCCTAAATATCTTAAGGTTATTTTATTAGGTGTAAGGTTACTCAAATTCATAAAATTATATTACAGATATATAGGTTAGGGACTTTTATAAAGTTTTGATATTTAGAAAAACCGTTTTTAGGGAATAATAACTGTTTATATTTGAGGAAATTTGCTAAATTTTATACTTTTTACCTTTATGATGATTTGATGACATAAATTTTGTAGTGCATTGTACAAAATGAGAAGGGGATAATAAAAAGATTTGATTATAAACAGAGGATCAACCACTTCAGGTTACTTTTAGATTCAAAACATAGGAGATGTAAGTATAGCAGTTCCCATACTTGTGAGGTACAGAAGTTATCTCTTTGAGGCAGAAGGCAGGGGGCAGGAGGCAGAAGTTAGGTGTACCTCATGAGTCCGAGAAACGCTATATATACCCTGAGAGGTGATTTACGGATAGATAAACAATCAACAAGCAACACATTAATCAGTTTTTTCTTAGATTTAAACTAAATTAGGGAATATCATCTCCCCTATAGTTACTTGTTTAACACAAGAATGGGTATTTTATCAAGAGCATTTCTAAAAAAAAAATTAAGAAAGTTATTTTCACCTGATACATAAAAGTATAGAAAAATTTATGTTATGAACCGAGTAACGTTAGTTTCTTGAGATTTTCACTGACTTCTCTTCATGGGGTGAGTGGTCAAAATCTTCAAATACTCCTCCATGTCATTTGAAGACTTATCCTGTCAACAGTGTTCATAACTCAGTATCATTACTGTTTAGATCATGATTTTCCAGTGATAATGATCATTGATTGAGTGGTTTTGATTAAGTAATCTACGAAACAGATATCATAAAGTCATATAAGCAGGAACATTCGGATCTTGTTTTTTGTTTACGATAACTTGAGAATATTTTTTTAGTTTCTTTACCTTTAGAATGAGTAATCGATCATTATCAGCTAGTTTATCTGGAATAGAGGAGGCGAAAAAAATCCTAGCGTCCAAAGGTTGGACTCAAGAACGTTTAGCAGGAGAAGTGGGATTATCCAGCCGCCAAAGCATTTGGAAGTTTTTATCAGCTCGTCCTGTTTCTCGTCCAGTTTTTAAGGAAATTTGCTTTAAATTAAACTTAGACTGGGAAAGTGTCGCTGATCTCCCCGATAAAATTCTTTCCACAGGAAATTCTCGAGCAATCACCAACAGTCTTGATATATCTGAGCTAGTGTCTACCATGAGCTTGGAGGTCAAAGACCACATCATAACACAGTGCAGTGTTTTACAGTCCTCTTTCCAGGTGAGTCAACCTCCTCTAGAAAAAATATACACCACCACTAGTTTACATCTCGAACCAAGTTATCAACGTTGGTTAGAGGTATCCGACTTGGAAGGTTCTCTGAATCAGGACAATACTTTACGTTTATCTAAACCAGGTTCTGATGCTATATTAGGTATGGAAGTGGTAACTCAACAAAATAAGCTAGTCATTCTGGGACAACCAGGATCAGGAAAAACCACTTTTTTACAATACATAGCTTTACAGTGTGTTCAAAAAAAATATCCGAGAGATTTAATTCCTTGTTTTATTCAACTAAGAAGCGAATGGGAACAAGAAGGAGAGGAGTTACTAAATCTACAAAAGTATTTAACTGATTATGGAAAGTGTTATGGGTTATCTGCTCAGCAAAGTAATGTTTTGTTGGAAGCGGGAGCATTTTTCTTATTGTTGGACGGTTTGGACGAAGTACCACAAAAGAATAGGGAGAAACTGTGCAAAAATATTCAAGCATTTTCTCGAAAATTCTCAAGAAATCCCATAGTAATAACTTCCAGAAAATCAGCACAACAGTTTCACTTCCAACGTTTCAATTACGTAGAAATGGCAAATTTTGATCAAAACAATATTGATGAATTTGTAGGAAAATGGTTTGTTGCAATTAGCAAAACCCCAGCAGAAGGCCAGAAAAAAGCAGAGGAATTTTTAGAGCAACTAAATCTTCCTGAAAACCAATCCATTCGAGAATTAGCTACTACCCCAATTTTGCTAAATCTCTTATGTTATGTGTTTAAAGAAAAGTCTTCATTCCCTCGCCAAAAAGCTAAGTTATACGAAACGGGATTAGATATTTTATTACAACGTTGGGACAGTTCTAGAGGAATTGAACGGAGTGATTTTTATCACGATTTACCTTTATTGGACAAGAGAAAACTATTATGTGAAATTGCAGAGGTAACTTTTACTAAAGGTCGTTATTTTTTTGAAGCTCGCGAAGTTCAAGAAATTATTGAAGATTATCTGTGCAATCATTGTAACTTCAAAAAAGACCTCGAATCCCTATGGTTGACTAGTGAAGCTATTTTAAAGTCTATTGAGATACAGCATGGCATATTAGTAGAAAAAGCCCAAAACATATACTCTTTTTCCCATCTCACTTTTCAAGAATATTTTACTTCTAGGCACATTATAGCCAGCAATGGTAAAGATCTAGATAATAAGTTAACTAATTTAGCCGAAAATATCATGAATCCAACCTGGAGGGAAGTTATTTTATTAACGGTTGAGATGCTACCCCAAGCGGATATTTTACTCTTAAAAATGAAATCATACTTAGATAAATTCAGCCGAGAAAATATCAAGCTCAAGGAATATTTGAAATATCTCAACAAGAAAATCGAGTCTATTAATTTGTCTTGCTCAAAATCCGCTACAAGAGCTTTTTATTTCACCTTATCTAGTCGCCGAGATTTTAACTTAGCTTTATCTCTAGATTCCCAATTCTTTTATCAGAGTAAATTGAGCCAAGAAATTCAACTTGATTCTAGTTTAATTCGTTCTTTTATAGATAGTTTTGATTTAGCAAAAAAACCTGACATCAAACACTTTCTGAGTTTGCGTTTAAGTTTAGAGATACACGAAAAATTTGAGTTAGATAAAGACTTTTTGGAGGATTTTACACAGCTTAAGAAACAACTTCCTGACCTTCAACAAGAACCAAACTATATTATTAATTGGTGGAAAACCCAAGGAGAAGAATGGATTTATCAATTTCGTAATTTATTGATCTACTATCGTAAAATTGGATACAATTGGCAACTAAATGAGCAGGAAAAAGAACTATTAAATCACTTTTATGAGGGTAATTCTTTCTTAGTAGAATGTTTACAGGGACAGGGTAATATTAGCCCAAAAGTTAAACAAGAAATAGAGTCTAATCTCTTGTTGATATAGTTAAGGAGTTTAAGAAAATTAAACCCCTTATTATCAATAATACGATTAGTTAGGGCTGCGGAAATTGTCTACTGTAAACCTCTTCTTCTTTTTCAGTTTCAACTTTTAAGTTAGAAAGAGGATGAGAAACGCACAATAAAGCATATCCTTCTTCTTGTAACTCAGAACCTAAACCCATTCCATCGCTTTGTTCGACTCTCCCCTCTAATAGCTTCCCTGCGCAAGTGGTACAAACCCCAGCTTCGCAGGAAATTGGTAAGTCCAAACCAGCTTCTCTAGCTACAGCTAACACGGTTTTGTCTTCAGGAACTTCTATGGTTTGGGTTGTTCCTTGATGATGAATCTCAACAGTATAGGTATTGGACATATTTTTCGTCAGGGTTTATAAGCATTCCTTGATCCAATGTATCTCGATTCGATGAACCTTGGCTATTGTTAAGAAATATGACTAAACTTAAAGCTTGATTGCGATTAATCACATTTTCTGACCTTTGACTCTCAGAGAATGTTAAGTTTGAGCAACGCCGAAATCATCCTTTGTATTAAAAAAATCGAAAAGTATATGTATCAGAAAAATACAGACAAAGACTATCTCAGTGCTGCTTTAACTGCTGGTTTGGGTGCAGGAGTTGTTACCTCTTTTGCAGTTCACCAAGGACAAAGTCCTTTCTTAGCTTTAGGAATCACAGTTTTTGCGGCAGTTTGTGGGGTTATTTGCCATCAATTTGATTTAATCTAGGTCAGTAAACCCCAACTTGTTCATGGTTGGGACTATTTAGGGAATGAGAGCAATACACTCGATTTCTACTAAAACGTCTTTGGGTAAACGAGATACCTCAACACAAGCTCTAGCAGGGGCGTTTGCTTCATCAAAATATTGACCGTAAACTTGGTTCATCGTGGCAAAATTACCTAAGTCACTGAGAAAAACCGTGGTCTTAACCACGTTTTCCAAACTCGCTCCGGCGGCTTCTAGAATAGCCTCGATGTTCTTCATGACTTGCAGGGTTTGTTTACTGATATCATTGTCTCCAACCAGTTCCCCTGTTTTGGGGTCTAGAGGGATTTGTCCTGCCATAAACATAAGTCTCCCCTGAGCCACAATAGCTTGATTATAAGGACCAACAGGGGAAGGAGCATTCTCTGTACGAATAACCTGAAAATTACTCATGTTTTTTGATTTATACGGGCTTGGAGGGACTTGAACCCCCGACCTTGTGGTTCGTAGCCACACGCTCTAATCCACTAAGCTACAAGCCCTTGTTCTTCTCAACGATTAACTAATATAGCACAGCTGTTAAAGATTTTGCAAGGCCAAAAACAGAAAATATTCCCCACACCCCAGAATTTGTCACCTGCTAAAGATTAATTTCCTTTCCAGACCACAAGAAGAACACCACAAACAATAAAACCTAGACCGAAAGCTCTATGAATTGGTATGGTTTCCTTAAAGACAAAATAACCAATCAAAACAGAAAAAACATAAATGATGGAAGCCGATGGGCCTGCAACACTGAGATTAACACGAGTTAATAAAAGAATGTAAGCGATCGCCCCTAACCCATAGCAAGATAGTCCTAAAATTAGCTCTGGGGTTAAGACGATGTTAATAATGTGACTAACTGCATTACTACCGTCCACCTTTCCTAATTTAGTAGCCCCTAGTTTTAGGAACAACTGACCTACTGCACTGGTTAGAACCGAAACTAACAATAAACAAAACTCTTGAAAGGTCACAACCCAATACTCCCTATAAAAATCTATTGTTACTTTATGATTGTTTTTCCCAAATAACCACCAACAAGGGAGGCGGATGGCTTCCTTTTTTTGGGGCTATTTAAGCTGATGTCTACCATAAGCTACAAGGAGTTCTTTGAACAACAATTTGACTAACTTATCCCCAACTCTTGCTTTAGCCAATTGTTTCAGCGTGAATCATTACTTAATTGACCATATACAGATGTCAATAATGGGAGTTCATTGATTCAAATTCACTTAGATATGAAGAAGATCCAGAACCAGATACTATTTCTATTTTAGGTTTTTGTGGAAAAGCTGTACAATAAGGAATCTGCATTAGCCTTGAAACAATCGGATACAATTGTTTTCACTGGGTCAATTGGGATTGTTTGTTATGAGTTTAACGTTATATTTTTTGCGCCACGGAGAAACGGAAAATAGCTTTACTGATACTTTTTGTGGAACCCTTGATCCTGATTTAACTCCTCAAGGAAAAGAGATGGCAACAGCTTTTGCTGGTGCTTATGGTTCTTTTGATTGGTCTGCTATTTATGTTAGTCCGATGCGGCGTACTATTTCAACAGCACAACCTCTTTGTGAAGCAATAGGTGTAGAAATGCAGCTCAAAGATGGACTCAAAGAAATGAATTTTGGTGGATGGGAAAATCAAAGCCGTGACTGGGTTAAGGAGCATTATTTAGATGAGTATATCAACTGGATGACGGAACCGGCTTGGAACCCTCCTCCTGATGGAGAAACGGCGGTGGAAGTGGGTAGCCGTGCTATGTTGGTTATATCGGAAATTGAAACAAAATATCCTGATGGGAAGGTTTTGGTTGTTTCTCATAAAACCACTATTAGAATTATTTTGTGTCACTTATTGGGTATTGATTTGGGACTTTATCGTGACCGAATAGATATGTTAGCCGCATCGGTTAGTGTCATTCAATTTGGATTACACGGTCCTATGTTAAAAAAATTGGGCGATCGCTCTTATATGAGTCAAGAATTACAAGATCGTGTAGGAAATTAAATAGAATGATTGATCATGATCGCTTATTCAAGGAATTAATCTCAACTTTTTTTGTTGAATTCATCGATTTATTTTTTCCTCAAATCATAGCCTATCTTGATGAAAGTTCTGTTAAATTTTTGGATAAAGAAATTTTCAGCGATGTCACAGAAGGGGAAAGATATGAAACGGATTTAATTGCTCAGGTGAAGTTTAAAAACCAGCCTTCTTTTTTCTTGATTCATGTTGAAGCACAATCTAGTTCCCAAAGGAATTTTAATAAGCGAATGTTCTCTTATTTTGCTCGTCTTCATGAAAAGTTCGCCTTACCCATTTATCCCATTGTTATTTTCTCCTATGATTATCCTCAAAAAGTAGCAGAAAATCAGTACAAAGTTGAATTTCCTGATTTTAAAGTGTTAGAATTTAATTATCGTGTGGTGCAGCTTAACCAGTTTAATTGGCGAGATTTTATCAATCAAACCAATCCCATTGCATCAGCATTAATGGCTAAAATGAAAATAGCAGAAGAAGATCGACCTAAAGTAAAAGCTCAATGTTTAAGGTTATTAGTAACATTAAAATTAGATCCAGCTAGAATGCAGTTAATTTCAGGATTTATTGATACTTATCTAACTTTAAATCCAATTGAAGAAAACATTTTTTAATCAGAATTAAAAACTTTTTTACCCCAAGAACAAGAGGATGTTATGGAAATTGTCACTAGTTGGATGCAACAAGGAATTGAGCAAGGAATTGAGCAAGGAATTACCAGGGAAAAAAATTTAGTGATTCGTTTAATCGAACGGAAATTAGGAACTATTGAACCCGAAATAAAAAAGCAAATTCAAGGATTAGATATTGAAGAAATTGAAGCATTAGGGGAGGGTATTTTTGATTTTTCTAATGTAGAAGATTTAGGAAATTGGTTGAATCTGCGTTGATTATCCTTACTTTTTTGAATTGTCTTACAAGATACAAAATTATTGGTCAATTTATTGTAGTTTGATGTACTGTGCATCAAACCGGGAAAGAAAGGGAGCGTGTCACTTTTGCGAGGGGAGTCTTAGTTAGCGGGCAATGTCCTACAAC